>DASSGC010000814.1:0-8832 GCA_035693765.1 Acidimicrobiales bacterium | reverse complement strand
CGATCCGGGTGCACGGCCAGCTTCGCAGCATGGCCGGCCTGCTGTCGGCCAAGCAGGACCAGGCGCTCCGCAATCTGCTCCAGGGCCTCATCGCCCGGGAGGTGGCCGAGAAGCTGCACGCCGCCCGGGAGCTGGTGACGCTCATGAACCGGCGGCTCGACGCCGTCACCACCTCGCACGGCATCGGCGTCACGCTGCGCTGGGCCCGGCGCGACGACCTCGATCCGGCGCTCGCCGGCACCATCGCGCTGCTGGCCAAGCCGCCCGACCTGCGCACCGTCGAGGAGGACCGGGTGCTCACCACCGCGCTGTCGTCCCGCATCGCGGAGGCCCGCCGCGACGACCCGGAGGCCCCCTACCGCGAGCTCGTCGCCGGGGTGCTCGACTACCGGGCCTGGCACCGCATGACGGTCATCCTGCGGCGGCCCGGACGGCCGGACGAGCGGCTCACGCGCCGCACCGCCCTGTCGGAGGGCGAGAAGAAGATGGTGTCCTACCTGCCGCTGTTCGCCGCGGTGGCGGCGTCGTGCGACGCGCTGGCCGAGGCCGAGCCCGCGGCGCCCCGGTTCGTGCTGCTCGACGACGCCTTCGCCAAGGTGTCGGAGGACAACCACGCCAAGCTGTTCGGGCTGCTGGTCGAGCTGGACCTCGACTTCATCGCCACCAGCGAGCGGCTGTGGGGCACGCACGGCACGGTGCCGGAACTGGCCGTCACCGAGGTGCTGCGCGACGCCGACCTGGGCGTCATCGTCCTGGAGCACTCGCACTGGGACGGCACGACGCGGGCGGAGGTGGCGTGAGCAGCGACGACGACGCCGCCCGCCGCCTGTTCCGCTACATCGCCGGCGACGAGTGGCGCGAGTACCGGGCGATCATGGGCGTGTTCGCCGGGACGTTCTTCTCCGAGTTCACCCCCGAGGAGGTGACCGCCCGGCTGCGCGACAGCGAAGGCACCGGCACCGGCACCGGCGGGGTCGACCTCGACCCGGGGGTCGTCGCCGACCGGTTGGAGAGCCTCCGGCGCTGGGGCAACCTCACGGTGTCGTCGGCCGTCGGCAACCCCACGAGCATCGCCGACTACTACCGCCGCCGGAACCGCTACCTCATCACCCGGGCCGGCCAGGAGGTCCACGGGGTCGTCGAGGGCGTGCTCAGCCGGGTCGACGAGGTCCGCGACGTGTCGACCAGCCGGCTGCGGGCGCTGCACGACGCGCTGCGGGCGCTCGACGCCGCCGATGTGAGCCGCCTCGACACCGTGGCGCTGGCCGATCTGGTGCGGGCCGTGTTCGATCCCCACGAGGCGTTCACCAGCGAGATCAGCCAGTTCTTCGCCGCCATCAACCAGTGGCAGAGCCGGTACGACCTGTCGCCGGAGGAGTTCCGGTTCTTCGCCGAGGTGCTGGTGAGCTACGTCGCCGAGCGGCTCGACGAGATCGAGCGCACATCGCGGCCGATCGGGCGCCTGCTCGCCGGCCTGGCGCCCCGCGTGGCCACGATCGTCGAGCGGGCCAACCGGGGCCTGGCGAGCCGCGTCGAGGACGCCGGCCTGACGGGGGCCGTCGCCGTCACCCGCATGGCGGGATCGACGGTCGACGACTGGGACCTGCTCGCCGGCTGGTTCGTGGCCCGCGGCGGGAGGTCGTCGCGCATCGAGCGGCTGGGCCGCGAGGCGGTGTCGGCGATCCGGACGCTCACCCTCAACCTGGCCCGCCTGTCGCGGGTCGGCATCGGCGCGTCGTCGCGGCGGGCCGACTTCCTGCGGCTGGCCGAGTTCTTCGCGAGGGCGGCGCCGGACGACGTGCCCCGCCTCGCCGCGGCCGCATTCGGCCTCCACCCGAGCAACCACTGGGGCGTGCCGGCCGACGACGCGGGCGATCCGGTGAGCACCGCGACGCCGTGGCGCGCCGCGCCCCGCGCACCGGTCCCCGTGTCCCTGCGCGAGCGGGGCGACACGACCAACCGGGGCCGGGCCACCCCCCTGCGCGACCGGTCGCTGGAGCAGCTCGCCGTGCGGCACCGCCGGGCCCGGGAGCTCGACGCCGCCCGCCGGGTCGACGCCGAGCTGGTCCTGGCCGCCGAGGTCGACGGGCGCACCCTGTCGCGGGCCGCGCTGGCCCGGCTGGAGGGCCTGGTCGGCGCCGCCCTCCACCGCCTCGGGGTGCGCGGCGGCCGCTCCACCCACGGCGACGGGGCCGTCCGCTGCACGGTCGAACGCACGCCGGGGCGCGACACGCGGGTGTCGTCACCCGACGGCACCCTCACCCTGGCCGGTCTCCGCGTCACCGTCGCCCCGAGCACGGGCGGCAACGGCGCGGCGGCCGAGTCCGCCCTGCCGGCCGCCACGGCGACTCCCCCCGTGCCGGCCGGCGGCCCGACCCGCGTGGGGGACACGACCCCGGCCCCCGGAACAACGGCGGCGCCGGTCGCCACGGGGGCGGCGGCGAGCCGCGGCGGGCAGCTCGATGTCGGGTGACCCGCAGGCCGCGGTCGAACGGCGCGTCGCCGCCCGGCACCTGGTGCAGCACCCGTTGACCTGCCAGGAGGACGACCCGGACACGTTCCGGCTGATCCGCAGGCACGAGTCGGAGCTCGACCGCTGGTTCACGCAGCGGCTCGGCTACCGGCTCCACGTCGACGCCGACTCGGCCCGCCTGTTCAAGACGACGGCGCTGGTCGACCACCAACCGCTGCGGTCTGCGTCCGGGCGCCCACTGCACCAGCTCGAACACGTGCTCCTGGCGCTGGTGCTGGCGGCCACGGCCGCCGGACCGGCGGTGATCAGCCTGCGCGACCTCGTGGACAACGTGCGGTCGGCGGCGGCCGAAGCCG
This sequence comes from Acidimicrobiales bacterium, assembly GCA_035693765.1. GTDB lineage: Bacteria > Actinomycetota > Acidimicrobiia > Acidimicrobiales > VFJN01 > ZC4RG19. The sequence continues at coordinate 6,003 of DASSGC010000814.1, read as the reverse complement.
AGGTGACGCTCGCCGGTGACGCGACCGAGCGGCGGGGTCTGGTGGCCGTGCTGCGGTGGATGATCGACCACGGACTGGCGGCGGAGCTCCACGCCCATGTCGACGCGTACGCCAACGACGAGGGGGCCGACGCCGTCCTGAAGGTGCGGCCCGACCGCATCGCGCTGCTGCCGCTGCCGACGCTGGTGGGCGCCACGGACGCCGCCGACCTGACGGCCCGGGCCGACCGCCGCGGCGCCACCCGGCAGTGGCTGCGCAGCCGCCTGGTCGAGGAGCCGGTCGTCTACCGGCGCGACCTGGACGAGGCCGAGTGGGGCGAGCTGCGGCGCCGGCTGGGTGAGGAGGAGCACCTCCTGGACGAGATGTTCGGCCTGGTGCTGGAGGCCCGCGCCGAGGGCGTGGCCGCCATCGACCCCACGGGCGCGCTCGCGGGCCGGCGCTTCCCGGCCTCGGGCACGGTCGGGCACGCCGCGCTCCTGCTGCTCGACGCGCTCGGCCGGGACGCCCCGGACCGGGACGGGGAGGCCGCGGACGCCGGGTGCCCCCTGGTGTCGCCGGCCGACGTCACGTCCGAGCTCGCCGCGCTGGCCGAACGCCACGCCCGGCGCTGGGCCAACGACCTGGTGTCCGCCCCGGACCGGCTCGCCCGCCAGGTGGTCGACCTGCTGGTGGCGCTGCGGCTCGCCGAGCGGGTTCCGGCGGCCGCCGACCGCACGACCGGCGACGGCGACGGCGACGGCGACGGCGACGGCGACGGCGACGGCGACGGTATTCGCGACGGCGACGGGAGTGGCCACGGCGACGGGTCCCCTGCCGGGTCTCCGGCCGGGGCCGACCTGATCCGCATCCTGCCGGCCGCGGCCCGCTTCCGGCCGATCGAGCCGGCCTCGGGCGAGGCCGACGCGCCGCAGGGGGCGTTGTGGTGACCGCGGCGGGGGCGACGGACCGCCCGTCCCTGCTCGCCCCGGGGCTGCGGCCGGTGTGGGACGCGGTGCGCCGGCGCCTCGAGCGCCACGGCGTCGACAACCGGGGCCGTGTCCGGTTGCCAGAGGTGCCCGCCACCGCGCGGCTGACGCTCCAGGCCGTGATCGGCCGGCGGCCGGGAGCGACGCTCGACCTCGCCGCGCTGGAGCGGGGCCTGTGCGACCTCGGTGTCGGCGACGACCTGCCGGCCGCGATCGGGGCGCTCGGCTGCCCGGTGTCCGACGTCGCCGCCCGCCGCCGGGCCGAGCGCCGATCGGCGGCGGCCGCCCGCGAGGCGGCACGCGCCGAGGCCGGCGGCTGGCGCGAGCCGTGGCGGGTCGCGTGGATCGACGGCGTGGTCCGGGCCGGCGGGCTGCGGGGCCTCGGGCCGGAGGCGGCCGTCGACCTGGTGCGGCAGGTGCGGACGCTGCTCGACGAGCTCGACACCGGTCCCGCCGGCGGCGGAGCGCCCGCGCCGCTGAGCCGCGTCGACCTCGCCGCCCGCCTGTTCGGGTCCGCGCATGCCCTCGACACCGGGACCCGGCTCGAAGCCGCCGCGACCCGCGCCCTGGCGCTGCGCCAGGTCGGCGCCGATCCGCGCGACCTGTGGGAGCGAGCCGGCGCTCACCTCGACCTCACGTCCGGCCCGGCACTGACGTGGCGGCTGCCCCTCGCCCCCGATTCCGCGCTGGCGGGGCTGGCCCGCCAGGCCACCGACCTCGGCCTGCCACTGCACCTCACCCGGTTCGCGCTCCGCCGCCACCCGGTCACCGTGGCCCCGGGCACCGACGTCCTGGTGGTCGAGAACCCGCGGGTCGCCGAGGCTGCGGCCCAGCTCGGCGCGGCGACGCCCGTGGTCGCGACCAACGGCAACCCGTCGGGCGCGGTGCGCCTGCTCGTCGACCAGCTCCTGGCCGCCGGGGCGATGCTGCGCTACCACGGCGACTTCGACGCGGCCGGTCTGGCCATCTGCGCCCGCATGGCCCACCTCGGCCTCACCCCGTGGCGCATGGACACGGCGCACTACCTGGCCGCGCTGGCGGCCGCCGAGGCCGACGGCGTCGAGCTGCCCACGGACCCGGAACCCGCCCCGCCGACGCCGTGGGATCCGAGCCTCGGCTCCACGTTCGACCGCCACCGCCTGGCGGTCCACGAGGAGCGCCTGCTGCCGGGCCTGCTGGAGCCGTGACCGGTCACGCCAGCCCGGCGAGCCGGTAGAGGACCAGCGACCCGGCAACGGCGACGTTCAGGCTGGCGCCCCGCCCGACCATGGGGATCTCCACCACCTCGTCGACGAGGGGCCACGCCTCGTCGGGCACGCCGTGGTGCTCGTGCCCGAGCAGGATCACCGTGCGGACCCGGGCCGGGGCGAGGCGGGTGAGGGGCGTGGCGTCCTCGGCCAGCTCGACCGCGACGATCGCGCTGCCCCGGGCCCGCTCCCGCTCGATCCAGGTGAGCTTCGACCGGTCGAGCCAGTGGACGTGCGGCCGCCGGGCGAGCGTGTCGCCCCGGGCGAGCGCGGTCCGGTAGTGCGCCGAGTCCGGCACCGCCATGCACGCCCCGACCGCATCGCACGTGCGCAGGAGCGTGCCGAGATTGGCGTCGTAGGCGACCCAGAGCGGTGCGACGATCAGGTGGTCCCAGCAGCCGTGCGGGCGGCGGCGCAGCCGGCGCAGGTCGCGGGGCCGGGACTTGGCGCCGGGCGTCACGGGGCCGGGGCGCACGTCCCTGGAGTGGTGGCCATGGGGGGCGCACTTGGCGGCGGCGCCGAGCCATCGACGTGCCCGTTCCGCACGGGCCACGCCACCGTACCGGCCGGGCCGGCGTCAGGCGACGTCAGGCGGCGCGGGCGAGCCCGTCGGGCAGGGCGCGGAGCACCTCGGCCAGGCGGGGCAGCAGCTCGCGGTAGACGCTGGCCGGGCGCCAGAAGATGCCGATCCGGCGGCGCGGGACCGGCTCGGCGAAGTGCAGGAGCTTGACGTCGGGCGACGGGGCGACGGGCGGCTGGACCGCGAGTTGGGGCAACAGCGTGACACCCACGCCGGCGGCGACCATCTGGCGGAGGGTCTCCAGGCCGACATCCATCGGATGGATGACGCGGTGCTTGCACCCGGCGCAGGTCCCGATGTAGCCAGCTTCGCCGTCACGCACGTGGAGGTGCAGGGCACCACCCTCCGCGTCCGAGCGTCGACCGGCACCGGGAACCGGCAGAAATGGTCACGCGGCCCCGAGAACCTGAGCTCGCCCCTGGCCCTGGGCTGATCCGGCAGCATCGGTGACTCGGCCGGATGTGCCGTTGGCGGTCACGCCACGGGAGTACCTCTGCCGTGCTGGCCACAGTGGTCAGAGGACGCTGCACGGGGCTGGACGACGACAGGATGGGCGACGTGAACGGAACCTCCGACCTGAGTCCGGGCTGCCGCAGCCGCTGGTGCGGTCGTGGCTCTCGCCGAGGCCGGCGCCGGGTTGGACGCGGTCAGCGGCGGCGCGCTGTGGTTCGCTGTCGCTTAGCACCTGATCCGACGGGCCCGCGCCTAGCACGACCACTGCACGGTTGCGCAGTGCGCTGGAGCAACGAGGGCGGCCGTGCGAGCCGCTGACAGCGAAGTCAGCGAGGGCCTCTACGAGGCCCTGATCACCCGTCGGCTCGCGCAGGCCCTAAGGGCGCTCGGCCAGGCGCAGCCGGCGCGGGCGATCGCCGAGCGGCAGAGGCTCGAACCCGCCGACGCGGACCTGGCGGTAGCGCACCACCTGGTGCCCCTGCTGCGCCGGGCGATCGCCAGCCAGCCGGCCGAGCACCGGGTCGCGGCCGCGGTCACGCTCGCCAACGACATGGTCGGCGTGCTGGCCCGCCACGCTGCCCGGGCCGTCGACCCCGACGGCGACGCCGTCGACGATGTCGCTGAGCTGCTGCTGGCGGTGACCCCCGCCGAACACTTGCCCGGCCGAACCGGCGCGCTGCCGCGCCCGACCGCTCCCCTGAGCGCCAGCGACCTGCTCACCAACGCCCGGGGCGAACCGTCGATCGGACACGAGATCGCCCTCGAGCTCGCCTCGGCCGATCGTGTCGACCTCATCTGCGCGTTCATCCGCTGGTCGGGCGTCCGGCGCCTGCTCGACCCGATCCGGCGGCTCACCGGGTCCGGCAGGCCGGTGCGCATCATCACCACCACGTACCTCGGCTCGACCCAGCGGAAGGCGCTCGACGAGCTTGTCGGCGCCGGCGCCCAGGTCAAGGTCTCCTACGACGACGACAACACCCGGCTCCACGCCAAGGCGTGGCTGTTCCACCGGGCCACCGGCTTCACCACCGCGTACGTCGGCTCGTCCAACCTCTCGGCCACCGCGCAACATCTCGGCCTCGAGTGGAACGTCCGTATGTCGGCCATCGGCAACCCCGAGCTGCTCGACAAGATCGAGGCGAGCTTCGAGAACTACTGGGCTTCGTCGCAGTTCGAGGCCTACGAGCCCGACCGGGACTGCGACCGCTTCGACGCCGCCATCGCCCGGGCCCGGGGCGAGCGTTCACCGGGCGATGACGGGCAGATGGACATCGCGTTCCTCGACGTGACACCCAAACCGTTCCAGGCCCGCATCCTCGAGGAGCTTGCCGCCGAGCGAGAGCGCCACGGGCGCTGGCGCAACCTCGTCGTCGCCGCCACGGGCACCGGCAAGACGGTCATCGCTGCGCTCGATTACCGCCGGCTGCGCGACCGGTGGCCCGACGCCTCGCTGCTGTTCGTCGCCCACCGGCGGGAGATCCTGACCCAGAGCCGGAGCATGTTCCGGGCGGTGCTGCGCAACGGCGCGTTCGGCGAGCTGTACGTCGACGGCAACCGCCCCGAGCGGTGGCGCCACGTGTTCGCCTCGATCCAGTCGCTCGCCGCCCTGGGGCCGGACACCCTCGACCCCGGCCACTTCGACGTGGTCATCGTGGACGAGTTCCACCACGCGGCCGCCGACACCTACCGGGCGCTGCTCGATCATGTGCGACCGAAGGTCCTGCTCGGCCTCACGGCGACCCCGGAGCGCACCGACGGGCAGCCGGTCACCGGCTGGTTCGACGGCCGGTTCGCCGCCGAGCTCCGACTGTGGGAGGCCATCGACGAAGGGCTGCTCGTCCCCTTCCAGTACTTCGGCATCCACGACGACGTCGACCTCTCCGGCGTCACCTGGCGCCGCGGCGGCTACGACCTCGGCGAGCTCTCGAACGTCCTGACGGGCGACGACATGCGCGCCGCCAAGGTGCTACAAGCGGTGAAGTCCAAGCTGCTCGACCCGCGCCGGATGCGGGCGCTGGGGTTCTGCGTCGGCGTCGAGCACGCCGAGTACATGGCCGCGCAGTTCGAGCGTGCCGGCATCCCGGCCCTAGCCGTGTCGGCCACCACGCCCGGGGCCGAACGGGACGCCGCCCTCCGCCGCCTGCGCAGCGGCGACATCAGCATCGTCTTTGCCGTCGACCTCTTCAACGAGGGCGTCGACGTGCCGGACGTCGACACCGTGCTCTTCCTCCGCCCGACGGAGAGCGCCACGCTGTTCCTGCAGCAGCTCGGCCGGGGCCTGCGCCACGCACCCGGGAAGGAGGGCCTGACCGTCCTCGACTTCGTCGGGCGCCAGCATCGCAAGTTCCGCTTCGACCAGCGGTTCCGGGCCCTCACCCGCACGACCCGGCGGGAGGTGGCGGACCAGGTGGCCGCCGGCTTCCCCTTCCTCCCGGCCGGCTGCAGCATCGACCTGGACCACGACGTCCACCGGCTCGTGCTCGACAACATCCGGCACGCGCTCCCCTCCACCTGGCGGGAACGCGTCGCCGAGCTACAGCAGATGGGCGACGTCGACCTCGCCACCTACCTACGGGAGACCGAGCTGGCGATCGACGACGTCTACCGCGGCACCAACGGAGGGTGGTCGCGCCTGCGGTCCGCTGCCGGGTTGGGACCCGCAGTCTCGGGCGACGAGGCCGTGCGCCTCCAGCGGGCCGTCGGTCGCCTGCTCCACATCGACGACGACGAGCGCCTCGATCTCTACCGGGACTTGCTG
>DASSGC010000813.1:0-2191 GCA_035693765.1 Acidimicrobiales bacterium | reverse complement strand
CGGTCATGTAGCCGTGCTGCCGGTCGCGCCGGTGGGTTGGCGGGCGATGACGTGGAGGTTGTGAACCACGGCGGTGCGGCGTAGGTCGAATAGGTTTTTGCGGGTTCCGCGGTAGCGGGCGCGAGGGCCTTGCCAGTGGCCGATGTGCGCCAGAGCGTGTTCGATCTTGGTGCGTTCGCGCAGCTTGGCTCGCCCGTTCGGGGTCTTCTGGCGCTCGCGGAGTTCGGCCAGCAGGGCTTCGTCGGGATGGATGGACACGCTGCGTCCCGAGCTGCTGGTGGTGCAGGCTTGCCGTAATGGGCAGGTGGCGCAGGTGTTCTTCGGGAAATGCACGGTCTTGCCCGGCTCGAAAGGCATCGTCGCTCCGGCTGGGCAGGTCAGCCGGTTGGCGGTGAAGTCGAGGGTGAAGTCGGTCTTGGTGTATCGGCCGGTGCTGTTACGCACCCGCCACGCCTTGCAGTAGATGGCCAGGTCCTCGCCGCGCTGGCGGACCATGTTCGAGGCCAGGTGGCCCGGTCGATGTGCAGCTCGGCCAGGGTCAAGCCGGCGGCGGCCAGGTCGGCGTCGATGTCGTCGGTGACGGCCGCCTCGGGTACGTTGGCCGCGGTGACGCCCACGGCCGGGATCAGGTCGGTGTCTAGATCGCGGAGCACGTGCCGCTTGTAGCCATCGAAGCGCACCGAGCGCGACTTGCGGCCATGGCGCATGTCGGGGTCTTCTACGCTGACGCGTCGATCCTTGGCCACCCCACGGCGCAGCATCGCCGCGCCGGTGGGCGAGGCGGTGACGTCCTGGTCTTGGACCTGCCGGGCGATCGCCACCGCGTCGACGGCCGACGCGGGCGCCGGCTGGGCGGCCACGAACGTCTCCACCGCGTCCAGGCAGCCCAGCACCACCGCGAGGGCCTGATCCCGGGCGGCCGGATCGTCCCAGTCGGCGTCCAGGGCCGCCTTCAGGCTGGAGCCGGCCAGCACCGGCGCCCCCGCCTGCACAGCCAGCGCCACGGTCCCCTCGGCCAGCCCCCACCCCTGCTGGACCGCGATCACACCCAGAGCCTTGCGCAGGGCGTGTCCCATCAAGTTGTAGGTGTCCTCGACCCGGCCCGCCCCCCACAACGGGCTGGAGTCCAACGCCGCCCGCAACGCCCGCGCCCCGAACGCCTTGGTCCCGGCGGCCAACGCGACGGTGCGCTCAATCAGGCGACGGTCCAAGTCCGCCTCGATCAGCCTGTTCCGGAACCCGACCAGGGTGCCCTTGGCAAACGGCGCCCGATCGGCGTCCATGCAGTCCAGGACCAGCTGCCAGCGCCGGTCCATCACCGTTGCCTCGATCACCTCATCATCGGACACCTTCGTGTACGCCTGCAGGATCAAGGCCAGAGCCAGCTGCGCCGGCGGCACCGGGGGCTGACCCCTCGGACTATCCACATAGGCCTGCGCCAACTCGGCCTGAAACTCCTCATCAAACAGCTCATGGCGATGCTGACGCAGGAACACGAACAGCTTCGCTCGACGCACCGCCTTGATCACCGTCTGCTCAGTTGCCGATGGCTGCACCGGCGGCCGCCAGACAATCGGACGCATGAAGGGCAACTCCTCCCGATCAGGCAGGCGCCACCAGCCCACCAATCAGCGGGACCTACCACGCGGCACGACCACAAACCCGGCGACACGCCGAGCACATCCACCCACACGACTACATGACCGGCGCTCTAGGGACGCTGGTCCGCGTCGCGCGACGGGCCGCCTGGGGGCTTCGTCGCGGTTAGGACGTCGGGGGCCGCCCGCTCGGCAGGGCTCAGGGTCACGATCATGCTCTGGCCGCCACTAAACGCCAGGCGCCGTCCGGCCGCGTACACGGTGGCCGGGGCCGCGTCGCACGGCGAGGCGGCGACGGTGAGGTCGGTGTGGGTGGCGGTGACCTGTAGCCGGTGCCCGCGGTACGCGAGGCTGGTGCGCAGGCGGGTGATCTCGTCGGGCAGGCGGGGGTTGAACCACAGCGCGTCGTCGCGGGTCTCCAGGCCGAGGTAGCAGCGTTCGGCGAGGTCGATGGTGCCGGCCATGGCGCCGAGGTGGATGCCCTCGCGGGTGGTGCCGCCCTGGATGTCGGCCAGGTCGCTGTCGAGGGCCTGGGTGAACAGTGACCAGGATCGGGTGCGGTCGGCGCGGGCGGTCACCCAGGCGCAGACCAG
>DASSGC010000812.1:0-2569 GCA_035693765.1 Acidimicrobiales bacterium | reverse complement strand
CGCGCCGCGGCGCGCGCCGCGGTGACGCCGGCCCGGGCGCCGGCCAGACGGTCACCGGCGGCGGTGCCCGCCGCGGTGCCCGCCGCGTTGCCCAGGGCCGTCATCCTGCCGGTGGACACCAGCCACGGCGTCGTCGTGCCCAGCGATGCCGCGCTGGTCGCGAAGGCAGCGCCCGACACCCGGCGCCGGTCGTCGCCGGCCAGCAGCGCCGCGCCGAAGGCCACGGCCAGCGTCGGCTCGGCGTCGACCGTCACGGGCAGCCCGGTCGCGGCGGCGACGGTGTCCCGCACCCGGTGCAGGCCCTGCGCGCCGCCGACGATCACCACGCCGTGGAGCCCGGAGATCGCCAGGTCGGCCCGGGCCAGCACCTCGACGAGCAGGCCGGGGATGTCCCCCGCGCCCGATGCGCCGACGGCCACGACGTCGAGCCACTCGGGTCCGCACTCCACGACGCTCACCGCGGCCTCGCGTGCCTCGGCCTCGATCACGGCGAGCACGCCCTCGGCGTCGGGGCGCTCGTCGCGCAGGTGCCACGCCGCAGCGGCCACGGCCCGCGGCACGAGCACCGGATCGGGGAAGAGCGCACGGGCGGCATCCGCCATCCCCGCGTCGCCGGCGACCGCCACCGTCCCGACGGGGTCGCCCCCCAGGGCCCGGGCCGTGATCGCCCGGAGCACGGCGCCCGCGTCGGCGCCCGTGCCCTCGCGCAGCAGGTCCGACACCGGGGCCGTCTGACCGGTCGACGCCAGCCGGCAGGGTTCGATCCACTCGCCGTCGCGGCGGGCGGCGGCGCACGCCGCCCTGCCCAGATCGATGCCAAGAGAGTCCGCCACGCCACCCCGCTTTCCGTGCACGCCCGGCAGGGAGCGTAGAGCGTCGTCACGTCCCGTGGGTACCACTACAGGCCGTGGCGCGAACGCCGCGGCCGTCTCGCCCACCCAGCGCGCCCCATCGGCCACTCAGGCGGCTGAGACCGCCAGGTCGTCGGGCAGCATCTGGTCGGTGACGAGCCGCTCGAACCGGGCCGGGTCGCCGTCGACCCACGCCCGGCACAGGCGCAGGCCCTCGGTGTAGCAGTGGCTGTAGGCCCGCCACGTGGGGTCGGTCAGGAACGACACCGCCTTGGCCGCCCGGTTGGCCGGCAGCAGCGCCCACCGTTCGAGGTAGGCGACCACCTCGTCGACCGGCCGCCCGGCGTCGTGCAGGTGGATGGCGGCGTTGGACCGCACCCACGACAGGACCTCGCCCGCCTCGGCCACCGCCGCCGCCACCTCGGCGTCGTAGCGGATGCCCAGCGGGGCCAGGTGCTCGGCCACGATGCCCTCCGGGCGGCGGCCGAACGCGACCTCCGCCCCCAGGTCGGCGAGACCCTCGGCGAGCGTGCACTGCGGCGTGCCGACCAGGAAGATCGCCTCCTCCTGCCACTGGCGCGCCCGTACCAGCCCCACCTCCTTGCGGGTGTGCTCGGTGTGGTGGCCCGGGTAGGCCTCGTGCGCCACCAGGTGGCCGAGCGACAGCGACAGCACCGGCAGGTCGACGTTGATCGCCACCCGGCTGCGCAGGCCGCCCTCGTAGTAGTTGAAGCCCGACCACGGCTTGTTCGTCTCGAAGATCCACTCGACGTGCTCGCCCTCGGGCAGCCCGAACAGGTGCCGGGTGCGCTCCCGCAGGTCGTCGGCCAGCGACCGGATCGCCGCCTCCAGCGACTCCGCCGGCACGGCGTGCGCCTCCCGCCAGGCGATGTAGCGCTCGCGCAGGGGCCCGCCGCCGGGCAGCACGGCGTCGAGCCGGGCGTGCGCGGCCGCGAACTCCTCCTCGGGCACGAGCGCCGGGCGGACGCCGTAGCAGCTCTCCACCTCGTCGAGGTAGCCGATGCCGGCGCCGGTGAGCTTCGTCGCGCTGGTGTAGAGGCCACGCACCTGGGCCCGGATCCAGCGGCGCCGTCCGGGTCCGATCTCGCCGGCGCCCTCGCCGGCGTCGAGGTCCGCCAGCAGCCGGCCGGCCTCGGCCCGCAGGTCGGTGGGGGCGCGCGGGGCCTCGGCCTCGACCCGGGCGGCCGTCCCGGCCGGGCCGTAGTAGGCGTCGACGAAGCCCTCGACGTGCCGCCCCAGCCGCAGGCCCAGCAGCAGGTAGCGGTCGACGATGTCGCTGGTCCCGCGCACGGGCGGCCCCGTCAGCCCAACTCGTCGCGAAGGAACGTGACGGTCTCGTTCCAGCAGGCGCGGGACGCCTTGGGGTCGTGGACCTCGGGACGGGTGTCGTTGAAGAAGGCGTGGTCGGCGCCGGGGACGACATGGAGGGTGGCGTCCTTGCCCAGGCCGTCGAGGGTCCGCTGGAGCTCGGCCACCATGGCCGGCTCGAAGAACGCGTCGTTCCCGGCGTAGTGGCCCAGCACCTTGGCGTCGAGCGCCGCCCAGTCGGGCGCCGCGTCGGGCCACGGGATCAACCCGTACCAGGGGACGACCGCCTTGATCATGTCGGGGCGGCGGGTCGCCAGCACCAGGGCGAGGCCACCGCCCATGCAGAACCCGGTGACGCCCACCCGGTCGGACCCCGCGACCTCGGCGAC
>DASSGC010000811.1:0-7925 GCA_035693765.1 Acidimicrobiales bacterium | reverse complement strand
GGCGGTGGTCGCCGCGGCCGAGACCTTCGGCGAGATGATGTTCACCGACGGCTACGTGCTCGGCGGTGCGGCCGCGACGCCGGACATCGCCTTCGCCGACGCCCCGGCGCCCATGTTCGAGGACCCGCCGAAGTGCTGGCTGCACCGCCAGGCGAGCTTCATCAACGCGGAGTTCCCCGAGGACGCCGAGGCCGGGGTCGACTACGACTGGTTCGTCCTGCCGCCCATCGACCAGGAGGGCATCCTCTACGCCGGTGAGCTGACGGTCGTCGGCCAGAACCGGCCGGAGGTCGTCGACTTTCTCGAGCGCTTCATCTCCCAGGAGGTGCAGTGCGAGATGGGCAGCGTCACCGCCTCGTCGCGGATCTCGCCCAACGTCGACGTCGGTCCGGACTGCTACGCCAACGACATCCTGGCCGATGCGTCGGTGATCCTCACCGACTCCCTGGAGCAGGGGACCGGGCGGTTCGACGCCTCGGACCTCATGCCAGCCGAGGTGGGCAGCGGTAGCTTCTGGACGGGCATGGTCGAGTACATGACCGGTGGCCCGGGCAACGCCGAGGCGGTGCTCGACGAGATCGAGGCGAGTTGGCCTAGCTGAACGTCGGCCGGGGCGATCCCGGTCGTGTGATACCCCGGGGGAGCGGCCGTGCTGCGGCCGCTCCCCCGACGGCCCGAGAGGGAGGGTGACGTCGGGTGGCGATCTCCACCGAAGAACCAGAGGCACCGCCGGCGCCGGACGAGGGACGGCCGGCGCGTGCGCCGGCGCGGGGGCTCGCGATCGTGGTGCTCCGGATCCTGGGCGCGCTCGCCATCCCCATCGTCGCGTTCGCCGCGCTCGCGGCGACCTTCGACTTCCTGCGTGAGGCGGACGCCAACCGCTTCCTGGTCATGGGCGTCGCCATCGGCGTGGGCGTCGGTGGGGTGTTCGCCCTGTTCTGGGGCATGGACCGGCTCGTCAACCTGCTGCCCCGTGACTTCCGCGAGCGCGTGCGGCCCTACGTCTACGTGGGCCCCGCACTCGTCATCCTGACGGTGTTCCTCATCTACCCCGTGATCAACACGGTCGTGATCAGCCTGAAGGACGCCACGTCGCAGGACTTCGTCGGCTTCGACAACTACGAGTTCGTGTTCACCGACGACAGCATGCTGCGCTCCATCCGCAACACCGCGCTGTGGATCGTGCTGGTGCCGCTGGTGGCGGTGAGCATCGGCCTCAGCTTCGCCACGCTGGCCGACCGGCTGAGCCGGGGCGAGGCCATCGCCAAGTCGCTGATCTTCCTGCCGATGGCCATCTCGTTCGTGGGCGCCTCGGTCACCTGGCGGCTCATCTACAGCTACCGGCCGGAGGGCTTCGGCACGAACGTCGGCCTGCTCAACGGCATCAAGCTGGGACTGGGGCAGGACCCGGTGGCGTGGCTGTCGCAGCGACCGTGGAACAACCTGATGCTCATGGTGATCATGATCTGGATGCAGACCGGGTTCGCCATGGTCGTGCTGTCGGCCGCCATCAAGTCGATCCCCGACGAGATCATCGAGGCGGCCCGCATCGACGGCGCCTCCGAGCTGCAGGTGTTCCGCCACATCACCGTGCCCAGCATCCTGCCCACCATCGTCGTGGTGACGACCTACATGGTCATCAACGCGCTCAAGGTCTTCGACATCGTCTTCGTCATGGGCAACGCCGAGGCCAACCACACCGAGGTCATCGCCGAGCGGATGATCCGCTGGTTCTTCATCAGCAACCACGACGGTCGGGGCGCGGCCATCGCGGTCGTGCTGTTCCTCGCGGTGATCCCCGTCATGATCTGGAACGTGCGGCAGTTCCGCCAGCAGGAGGCCATCCGGTGACACTGACCGCTCCGCTTCCCACCGAGGTCGAGGCCGCCCCGGCGGCGGCGCACGCCGAGACGGTGGGCGTCCGCCGGGGTGGGTGGTTCGTCCGCATCACGATCGTGATCGTGGTCCTGCTGTGGATCGTCCCGACCGCGGGCGTGCTCGTCACCTCGTTCCGCCCCGAGGCGCTGACCGACAGCACCGGCTGGTGGACGGCGCTCGGCCACCCGTTCCGCCTGTCGGAGTGGACGCTCGAGAACTACCGGCTGGCCCTCGACACCGGCGGCTTCGAGAACGCCTTCCTCAACAGCCTGGCCGTGACGGTGCCCTCGACGGTCATCCCGATCACCATCGCCGCCTTCGCCGCGTACGCGTTCTCGTGGATGGAGTTCCGCGGGCGCTACGTGCTCTTCGTGCTGGTGGTCGGGCTGCTGGTGGTGCCGCTGCAGATGGCGCTCATCCCGATCCTGCGGCTGTACACGGGCGGCGCCTCGGTCGGAACCCTGCAGTTCTTCCCCGACCTCGACCTGAACGGCACGTTCCTCGGGGTGTGGCTGGCCCACACGGCCTTCGGCCTGCCGCTCGCCACGTACCTGCTGCGCAACTACATCGGCGCGCTGCCGTCGTCGATCATCGAGTCGGCCAAGATCGACGGCGCCGACCACTTCACCATCTTCTGGCGGCTGGTCGTGCCGCTGTCGGTGCCGGCGCTCGCCGCGTTCGCCATCTTCCAGTTCCTGTGGGTGTGGAACGACCTGCTCGTCGCCTACGTGTTCCTGGGCGGCACGCGCGACACCCGGGTGCTCACGATCGCGCTCGCCAACCTGGTGGGGTCGCGGGGCGAGAACTGGCACCTGCTCACCTCGGCGGCGTTCATCACCATGATCCTGCCGCTGATCGTGTTCTTCTCGTTGCAGCGGTACTTCGTGCGGGGCCTGACCGCCGGTGCGGTCAAGGGGTAGCGCCGAGGTGGCCGCCCGGGACGTGTCGCGCCGGCGGGGCGCCGGCGCCGCGCGCTCCCGCCCCACCGGGATGGAGCCGCTGTCGCCGCGCCGCAAGTGGCGGGCGATCACGGTGGCCACGCTGGTGCTCGTGCCCGGGTTCTGGTCGATGATGGCCGGGCTCGTGGCGCTGGCGACCGACGACGACCAGGCGGCCGAGCCCGCCGGCCTCAACTCGGCCGCCGCCGTGGCCTTCGGCCTGGCGATCATCCCGTTCGTCTTCATCGTCCTGGCGTTCCTGTCCGAGCACCCGAACGCCCCCGGGGCGGTGCTGCGGGCGATGGGCCTGTCGTTGCTGGTCGGCCTGCTGGCGACGGCGTTCACCGGCGACCCGGTCACCGGGGTGGTGGCCGGGGTCGGCAGCGGCGGGGTGTGCGCGCTGCGCATGGACGTCGACCACAGCGTCCGGGACCGGGTGGTGGCGGTGCTGGTGGCGGCGGTCTACACGTTCGTGCTGGTGCGCATGGTCGGCGGGGTGGCGCTGTTGCCCGCCCCGATCTTCCCCTTCACGGCGCTCGGCGTCGCCGACCACCTGTCCGAGCGCCGGGCCGAGCGGGAGGCGTCGCCGGGCTGATCCGACCCGGCTCAGGCCGAGGCCCGGACCACGAGGTCGGTGCGGAGGATGACGCCGGCCGGCGGTGCGTCACGGTCGAGCTGGTCGAGCAGCAGCTCGACCAGGGTGCGGCCGAGCTGCTCGATGGGCTGGCGGACGGTGGTGAGCGGGGGGTCGGCCGAGCGGGCCAGCTCGCTGTCGTCGAAGCCGACCACCGCCACGTCGTCGGGCACCCGCCGCCCGGCGGCCCGGAGGGCGTCGAGCGCGCCGAGGGCCATCAGGTCGGAGGCGACGAACAGCCCGTCGAGGTCGGGCAGCCGGTCCAGCAGCGCTGCGGTGGCCGCGGCCCCGCCGGCCCGGCTGAAGTCGCCCACGGCGACGAGCCTCGCGTCGGGGCGCCGGCCGGCGCCGCGCAACGCCTGCTCCCAGCCGGTGCGGCGGTCGGCGCCGGGCACCATGCCGGTGGGCCCGGCGACCGTGCCGACGATCCGCCGGCCGGCGGCCAGCAGGTGGGAGACGCCCTGGCGGGCGCCGCCCACGTTGTCGGCGTCGACGAAGCCGACGCGGGCCCCCGCGGCGGGCCGTCCGGCGACCACGCAGGCGATGCCGGCCGCGGCCAGGCGCCCGGCCAGCGGGTCGTCGGCCTGGGCGGGGAGGACGAGCGCGCCGTCGGCGCCGCCGCGCAGCAGGTGCCCCTCCACCCGGTCGCGGTCGCCGCCGTCCTGCACCATCACCAGGACGAGCTGGTAGGGGGTGGTGGCCAGCGCGGCGGCGACGCCCAGCGTCGTCCCGGCGAAGAACGGCTCGGCGAACAGGCGCACGCTGGGTTCCGACACGACGAGTGCCACGGTCTCGCTGCGCCGCCCGGCCAGCGTCCGGGCCGCCCGGTTCGGTGCGAACCCCAGCTCGGCCACGGCCGCCTCGACCCGGGTCCGGGCCGCCTCGGACACCCGGGGGCTGCCGTTGACCACGCGCGACACCGTGGCGCGGGACAGTCCCGTGCGGGCGGCCACGTCCTCCAGCGTGGTGCGGCGGCCGCCCGGCCTGGTCACGCGGCGATCACGACGCGGGCCCGTCCCCGGGCGGTGAGGGCGGACCCGCGTCGAGCCTGTTGGCGGTCGCGACGTCGCGGTACCAGTGGGCGCTGGCCTTGGGGGTGCGCGCCAGGCTGGCGAAGTCGACGTGGACGATGCCGAACCGTTGTGTGTAGCCCTCCGCCCACTCGAAGTTGTCGAGGAGGGACCACACGAAGAAGCCCCGCAGGTCGACCCCCGACGCGATGGCGTCGTGGGCCGCCCGCAGGTGGGCGTCCAGGTAGCCGAGGCGGTCGTGGTCGTGCACCCGACCGTCGGCGGCCACGGCGTCGGGGAAGGCGCCGCCCGACTCGTGGATGTACAGCGGCGGGGGGTCGTAGTCGGTGGCGACCCGCACCAGCGCGTCGTAGAGGCCCTCGGGCTCGACGGCCCAGCCGTTGGAGGTCGGGGTGCCGGTGGCGTCGTGGAACACGACGTCGGGCGAGCCCGGCCACGGCGACGGGGAGGCGGACGCGCCGGGCCGGTGGCGCACGTGGTGGCAGCGGTAGTAGTTGAGGCCGAGGGCGTCGAGGGGCCGGGCGATCTGGTCGAGGTCGCCGTCGCGTATGTGGCGCAGGTCGCTGACCTGCCCGAGGTCGGCCACGACGTCGTCGGGGTAGCGGCCCAGCAGCACGGGGTCGTACCAGAGCCGGTTGGCGATGCCGTCGATGCGGCGGACGGCGTCGAGGTCATGGGGGGTGAGGTCGCCGCCGGGACCGGCCGGCAGCACGGGATAGGGGTTGAGCGTGATGCCGATCTCGGGGCGGTCGGCGGTCAACCGGTCGCGCAGCACGTCGACGGCGAGGCCGTGGCCGAGCAGCAGGTGGTGGGCGGCCGCGATGGCGGCGGCCGGCTCGGTCCGGCCGGGGGCGTGGAGGCCGGCCGCGTAGCCGAGCATGGCGGCGCACCACGGCTCGTTGACGGTGGTCCACCGGCGCACCCGGTCGCCCAGCGCGGCGGCGACGAGGCCGGCGTAGTCGGCGAAGCGGGCCGCAGTGTCGCGGGCAGGCCAGCCGCCGGCGTCCTCCAGGGCCTGGGGCAGGTCCCAGTGGTAGAGGGTGACCACGGGCTCGATGCCGTGCGCCAGCAGCTCATCGACGAGGGCGGCGTAGAAGTCGAGGCCGGGCCCGGGGGGGCCGGTGCCCGAGGGCTGGACCCGCGGCCAGGCGACCGAGAAGCGGTAGGCGCCGAGCCCGAGGTCGGCCATGAGGGCGACGTCGCCGGCCATGCGGCGCCGGTGGTCGGCGGCGATGGTCCCGGTGTGGCCCCGGGCGCGACCGGTGGCGGCGAACGAGTCCCAGATCGACGGGCCGCGGCCGTCGAGGTCGGCGCCGCCCTCGATCTGGTAGCTCGAGGTGGCGGCGCCCCACAGGAAGCCGGCGGGGAAGCGGCGGGGGTCGTCACCGGTCGCCGCACCGGCCGTGAAGGCGCCGTTCCGGCGTATGCGGGTCGGGATGCCGGCGTCGGAGGCGGTGGTCATGAGAGCGCTCTCATGAGAACAGGCGCTCCCCGCCCCGTCAAGGGGGCGGCGGGCACTCAGGCGTCCGCATGCGCCCGGGCGAGCGCGTGCTCCACCAGGGCGATCAGCACGGCGATGACGGTGCCACCGCGCCGGGCGTCGCAGGTCACGAGCGGGACGTCGGCGGGCAGCGCCAGCGCGTCGCGCAGGGCGCTCTCCGAGTGCCGGGTCGCGCCGTCGAAGAGGTTGACCGCCACCACGAACGGGATGCCGCGGTCCTCGAAGAAGTCGATGGCGGGGAAGGCGTCCGCGGGCCGGCGGGTGTCGATCAGCACCACGGCGCCGACCGCCCCCCTGGCCAGGTCGTCCCACATGAACCAGAACCGGTCCTGGCCGGGCGTGCCGAACAGGTACAGGATCAGCGCGTCGTCGATGGTGCGGCGGGCGAAGTCCATGGCGACCGTGGTGGTCGACTTGCCCTCGACCCCCGACACGTCGTCGAGGCCCACGGACAGCTGGGTCATGGGCGCCTCCGTCGTGAGCGGCGTGATCTCCGAGACGGAGCCGACGAACGTCGTCTTGCCCACGCCGAAGCCGCCGGCGATCACGATCTTCACCGAGATGGGGTCATGCACGTCAGCGACTCCTCAAGCCGCTCAGCAGGCGCTCGAGGACCGCGGTCCCCGGTCGCCCGTCGGTGGTCGACGTCGGGTGGTGGACGGTCAGCAGGTTGTCGGCGTGGAGATCGGACACCAGCACCCGCGCGACGCCCAGCGGCACCCGGAGGGTGGCGGCCACCTCGGCCACCGACACCGGCCGCCGGCAAAGCTCGACGATGCGCGCGTGCTCGAACCGCAGCCGGGGGCGCGCCGCCAGGCCCACGGGCGTGGTCGACACGAGGGTCTCGACCTGCAGATCGCGGCCGCGCGAGCGGGCCCGGCCGCCGGTGATGGCGTAGACGGGGACGACCCGGGGGTCGGCGTCGTCGCCGCGGCTCATCGCGGGGACCTCATCGTAGGGGGCACATCGTCCCGGGCTCACCGGGAGCGTTCACGGTGCTCACGTGGGTCGGCGGGCCGACAGCTCGGCGCGCAGGGCCGGCGTGAGCACCTGACCGACCCGCGACACGAGCACGCTCATCTCGTAGCCGATCTGGCCGATGTCGGCGTCGGACGCGCACACCACCGCCAGCGCCGAACCCTCGCTGATGGTCGAGAGGAACAGGAACCCGCCGTCCATCTCGACGATGACCTGGAGGACGTTCCCGGCACCGAGGTGGCGGGCCGCGCCCGCGGTCAGGCTGGTCAGGCCGGACGTGACGGCCGCCAGGGTCTCGGCCGTCTCCCGGTCGAGGCGTTCGGACGCCGCCAGGACCAGCCCGTCGGTCGACAGGACCAGCACGCTCGACACGCCGGGGATGCGCCGGGCGAAGCTCGTGATCAGCCAGTCGACGTCGCGTTCGTCGTTGTCGGGGACGGTGGTCACCGGGGCTCCTGGGGTGCTTCGGGCGGGGACTCGGCGGCGGCTCGCCCGGCGCGCTGGCTCGTCTGGAACCGCGACAACATGGACCGCACCTGCTCGCGATCGCGGCCGGGAGCGGGGCCCGGGGTCGCCGGCGGCTGGTCCGGTGCCCCCCGCCGGAGCGACGGCGCGAGGTGCGTGCCCGGGACCCTCCGCACGAGACCGTCGGCCGGCGGCGCCGGGACGGGCTCGGCCGGCGGCCCGCCCGGTGCCGTGCGCCCCGGACGGCCCAGCAGGTCGGGCATCGCGGTGCGGGGCTGCTGCAGGCCCAGCGTCGGCGGGGCCTGCCAGCCCTGCGCGGCCGGCAGCGGGGTGGCGTCGTCAGCCGGTGCGACCGGCTGGGGTGGTCGCACGAACGATTCGGACGCCCACCACCAGGCCGGCGGGGCGTACTCCGGCAGCGGGGCGGGCGCCGGGGCCTCCTGCAGCGGGTCGGGCAGATCGTGGCGGGGTGCGGCACCGGCACCGGCACCGGCACTGGC
>DASSGC010000810.1:0-2792 GCA_035693765.1 Acidimicrobiales bacterium | reverse complement strand
GCCGGCACGCCACGATGCGATCGGTCCACCGACCTGTCGAGGCCGCCAGGATGAGCTTCCTGTACGAAGTGAGGGTGCGAGGTCGTCTGAGCCCCACGCTGGCCAGCGAGTTCGAGCAGCTCGCACTCACGGCCAACGTCGCGCCGGTGGAGACCGTGCTCAGCGGCCCGATCGAGGACCAGGCGGCGCTCCACGGCCTGCTGCGCCGCATCGAGTCGCTCGGTCTCGAGCTGCTCGAGGTGCGGCGCTTCCCGGCCGACCCGCCCACGACGGGGGGCACGGCGAGCGGCACGACCGGCAACGTGACCGGTGGCGCGACCGGCGGCACGACCGCGGGCACGACCGGGGGCATGGCGTCGGACGACCGGTGGGAGCGCTGACGGGCCCGACCCGCTGACGGGCGACCGGTCGGCGACCGGCCCGCGCCGTCAGCGGCCCGCGGCCATGTCGCCCGCCGGGATGGCGGCCACGGCGGCGGGGTTGACGTGATCGCGGACCTTGCGCAGCAGGTGGGTCAGCTCCCTACGCTCGGCCGCGGTCAGGGCGCCCGTGAGGTGCTCCTCGACGTGGCCGAGGTGGGGGCCGATGGCGGCCCGGATGCGCTCCAGGCCGGCGGGCGTGAGCACCGCGTACGAGCCCCGCCGGTCGGACGGGCACGGTGTCCGCTCGACGAGCCCGGCCCGTTCGAGCCGGTCGACGGCGCGGGTCAGGCCGCTCGGCGTCAGGCTGGCCTGGACGGCCAGGTCGCTCATGCGGAGGTGGCGGCCCGGCGACCGGGCGAGCCGCAGCAACAGCTCGAACCACTGCAGCGGCATGTCGACGTCGCGCTCGAGGCGGCGGTCGAGGACGGCCCGCAGGGCCGTGGTGCTCTCGATGAACAGCCCCACGAGGGTCAGTCGGTCGTCCGTCAGCGGGTCCATGCGGAGGGCATCCTACGGTTCGTGGTGGCGCGACATCGCGGTCGACGCCCCGGTGTCACCGCCGGCCACGGGCGGCGGTGCAGAACGGCGGTGCACGGCCTGTGCAAGTTACCGGCCGTAGCGCGATGATGGCGGGTGACGTCGTGCGCGCCCGGATGGGCGACTGCGGGGGAGGGGAAACGGATGTCGGACACCACGCCAGTCGTCGAGCCACCGGCCGGCGAGCCAACCGAACCGGCGCAGGCCGGCGTCGGGAGCCTCGGCGACACGCTGCGCACGCTCGTCGTCGCCGCGTGCGTGGGCGGCGCCGTCATCCACTTCACGTACGCGCCCGAGCACTTCCAGGAGAGCTCGCTCCACGGCGCGGTCTTCCTGGCCATCGCGTGGGCGCAGGTCGGGCTCGCCTTCGCGCTGGCCCGCTGGCGGGAGGCCCGGTGGCCCTGGCAGGCGGCGGTGGCGGTCAACGCCGCGGTCGTCGCCCTGTGGACCGTGTCCCGGACGGTCGGCGTGCCGGGATCGGACCGAGAGTCGGTCGGCTTCCCCGACACGCTGGCGACGGTGCTCGAGGTGATCGCCGTGGCCGGGGCGCTGGTCGCTCTCCGGCCCGCCCTCGCCCGTCGCCCCTCCGCCCGCCTGGCCAGCCCGGTGCTCGGCGGCGCCGTCGCCCTGGCGATGATCGGGGCGGTGTCCGCCTCGGTCACGCCCCAGGTCGCCGGCGAGCACGACCACGCCGACGGCCAGGGCGACACCGCGGCCCACGACATGGGCGCCATGGAGGGGATGGACCACGGCCACGGGCAGATGGCCGCGGCGACGGCGGTCGACACGGGCGACCGGTGCGACCTCGGCTTCAACACGCAGGCCTTCAACGACGCCGCCGAGCCGGGTGTTCCCCACGCGCACGAGGACACCGGGGGCGTCGACTTCACCATCCGCGAGTGGGCCGACGTCTTCGTCGACCCGGCCATGGGCTTCCAGCCCGCCGCCGTGGCCGGCTACATCGAGACCCAGCCGCTGCTGCGCGACGGCATCCTGTCCGGCGCCCTCACCCACACGCTGGCGCCCGACCCCTGGAACCCGATGACCGACCCGGACGAGTGCCAGAAGCTGGCCGACGAGCTGGAGCAGGCCCGGGCGGTGGCGCAACGCTACCCGACCATCGCCGAGGCCGAGGCCGCCGGCTACAGGAAGGTGACGACGTACTACCCGGGCATCGCGGCGCACTACATCAACTACGAGTACCTGCGGGACGGCTTCGTCCTCGACAAGCCCGAGATGCTGCTCTACGACGGCGACGGCCCCACCGCCAGCATCGTCGGGCTGAGCTACTACATCGTCAAGGAGGGCGAGGAGGAGCCCACCGACGGCTTCACCGGCAACAACGACCACTACCACAAGCACGTGGGGCTCTGCATCCGCAACGGCGTGGTGGCCGCCGGCTCCAACGCGTCGGAGGAGCAGTGCGGCGCCATCGGCGGTCGGAAGGCCGACGGCAGCGCCGGGTGGATGAGCCACGTGTGGATCGTCCCCGGCTGCGAGAGCGACTGGGGCGTGTTCTCGGGGGCCAACCCGTCGCTCAAGGTGCGGGGCCTCGACACCACCGGCGCGCAGCCCACCGGGTGCGGCACGGGCAAGGCGCTGGCCGACGACCTGGCCTTCGGGGACCCCGGGGAGGGGCCCGAGGTCTAGCGCCGGTCTCGTGCACGGCGTCCCGCCGCGGCGCCCGGTCCCGGGCAGCGGGCCTCGGGCACCGCGGCGGGGGCCCCGCTCAGAAGTGCCAGGGGTAGGGCCCCCAGTCGGGCGCCCGGCGCTCCAGGAACGCGTCGCGTCCCTCGGCGGCCTCGTCGGTGCCGTAGGCCAGCCGCGTGGCCT
>DASSGC010000809.1:0-9176 GCA_035693765.1 Acidimicrobiales bacterium | reverse complement strand
CTCTACGATGGGGCCGGCCAGGGCCGCTCCCGACGCCCCGCCCCCGCCCGATCCCGCGGCCGCCGACGACGCGGCGAACGACGCGGCCGGTGGCACGACCGGTGGCACGGCCCGTGGCACGATCGCCGGCACGGCGCCGCTGCCCGGGCGCGAGCCCATCCACGAGCTGCTCGCCGGGCTCAACCCGGTGCAGTCCGACGCGGTCACCCACGCCGAGGGGCCGCTGCTGGTGGTCGCCGGCGCCGGGTCGGGCAAGACCCGGGTGCTCACCCACCGCATCGCCCACCTCATCCGCAACGAGGGCGTCAGCCCGTTCGAGATCCTGGCCATCACCTTCACCAACAAGGCCGCCGACGAGATGAAGAGCCGGGTCGCCGCGCTCGTCGGGCCGGTGGCCGAGAAGATGTGGGTGTCGACGTTCCACTCGGCCTGCGTCCGCATCCTGCGCCGCGATGCCGACAAGCTGGGCTTCCCCCGCCAGTTCACGATCTACGACCAGGCCGACGCCGTCCGCCTCACCGGCTACGTCATCCGCGACCTGGGGCTCGATACCAAGCGGTTCCCGCCCCGGTCGGTCCACGCCACCATCAGCGCGGCCAAGAACGACGGCATCGAGGCCGAGGCCTACGCCCAGCGCGCCGGCAACCTGTTCGAGCGCAAGATCGCCGACGTGTTCCGCGAGTACCAGGACCGGCTGCGGCGGGCCGGCTCGATGGACTTCGACGACCTGCTCGGCCAGGCCCTCCGCCTGCTGCGCGAGCACCCTGCCGTGCTCCAGCACTACCAGCGCCGGTTCAAGCACATCCTGGTCGACGAGTACCAGGACACCAACCGGGTGCAGAACGAGCTGGTGCTGCTGCTGGCGGCCGACCACCGCAACGTGTGCGTCGTGGGCGACCAGGACCAGTCGATCTACGCCTTCCGGGGCGCCGACATGCGCAACATCGTCGAGTTCGAGGACGCGTTCCCCGACACGACGGTGGTGCTGCTGGAGCAGAACTACCGGTCGACCCAGACCATCCTCGACGCCGCCAACGCGGTCATCGCCCACAACGTCGGCCGCAAGCCCAAGGAGCTGTGGACCGAGCACGGCGCCGGCGACCCCGTCGTGCGCTACCACGCCGACGACGAGGTCGACGAGGCCCAGTGGATCACCCGGGAGATCGCCCGCCTGCACGACGGCGACGAGGTCACCGGGCCCGAGGGCGACCCGTTGCGGTGGGGCGACGTGGCGGTCTTCTACCGCACCAACGCCCAGAGCCGGGTGCTGGAAGAGCAGCTCATGCGGGCCGACATCCCCTACAAGGTCGTGGGCGGCACGCGGTTCTACGACCGCAAGGAGATCAAGGACGCCATCGCCTACCTGCGGGCGGTCGTGAACCCGGTCGACGAGGTGTCGCTCAAGCGGGTCGTCAACGAGCCCAAGCGGGGCGTCGGCGCCACCTCCATCGGCAAGCTCGACGCCTATGCCACCGCCCGGGGCCTGTCGTTCGTCGACGCCCTCCGCCGGGCCGACGACGCGGGCGTGAGCGGCAAGGCGGCGAGCGGCATCGAGGCGTTCCTGACCCTGCTGGACGACGCCGCCGACCTGGTCGACGGCAGCCCCGGACCGCTGCTGCAGCAGCTCCTCGAACGGTCGGGCTACCTCGACCAGCTCGAGGCCGACCGGACGATCGAGGCCGAGGGCCGGCTGGAGAACCTGGCCGAGCTGGTGGGGGCCGCCGGCGAGGCCGAGTCGGTCGCCGACTTCCTCGAGCAGATCAGCCTGGTGGCCGACACCGACGACCTCGACGACGACACCACCGCGGTCGTGCTCATGACGCTGCACTCGGCCAAGGGGCTCGAGTTCCCCGTCGTGTTCCTCATCGGCCTCGAGGACGGCGTGTTCCCCCACCTCCGGTCGCTCACCGAGCCCGACCAGCTCGAGGAGGAGCGCCGCCTCGCCTACGTCGGCATCACCCGGGCGCGCCGCCGGCTCTACCTCACCCACGCCTGGAGCCGCACCCTGTTCGGCGGCACCCAGTACAACCCGCCGAGCCGCTTCCTCGACGAGATCCCCAAGGCGCTGGTCCGCGACGTCGAAGGCCACCGGCGGGCCAGCCGCAGCGGTCGGGTCTACGGCGGTGGCGGGTGGCGCAGGGGTGACGGAGACTCCTCGGGGGGTGACCGGGCGTTGCGGGTGGCGGCGGGCCGCGACCGCATCGTGGACCGGGCGCTGGAGTCGTCGCGCCGCCCGCAGCGCAGCGGGGCCGAGGGGCTGGGGCTCAAGATCGGTGACGACGTGCGCCACAACGTGTTCGGTGAGGGCGTGATCCTCGACATGAGCGGCGCGGGCGACAAGACGGAGGCGCTCGTGCGCTTCCGCGACGTGGGTGAGAAGCGGTTGCTGCTGTCGTGGGCGCCGCTCGAGAAGATCTGACACGCACCGCGCTGTTGCGAGTACTCTCTGCGCCGTCGGCGTCGCTGGCATGACGGTTCGGCGACAGATGGAACGTGGGGCGCCTGTCGATCGTCTGACGTACTCAGCGCGTCGTTAGCCTGCCCGTCCGTCGCCGGCATCGGGCACGCGGACGCCCGATCGAGATCGGCGTGTTCCCGGCGGAGGAGCAGAGCAGTGTCCAACCGAGACGGTTCTCCTGACGACGACGCGGCGGCGGCCCCCCCGGCCGGCGACGCGTCCCCCCAGGGGCAGGGCGACACGTCCCCCGAGGAACAGGGCGACACGTCGCACCGGGGAGGCGCCGTCACGCCCGGCGAGACGCCCGCGCCGCCCGACGTGACGGCACCGGTCGACCCGGCCGCCCCCGGCCCGGCTGCGGCTCCGGTCGAGGCGCCGGCGGGCGAGACGCCTGCCCCGTGGCTGGATGCCGGCGGCCCGCCCGACACCCCCAGCCCGCAGCCCGACGCCCCCAGCCCGCAGCCCGATGCCGCCGGCCCGGCGCACCGCGCCGGCGCGGGGGTGCCGGGCGCTCGGGGACGCCTGTCGCCCACGGGGCAGAAGGTCGCCGTCGCCGTGGTCGCCGCGCTGGTCGTGGCGGCGGGCGTCGGCGTCGCCGGCGCGCTGTCGGGTGACGGCGGCGGCACGGCCACCGCGAGCGACTCGCCCCCCGCCACCCGGCCGGCCACCACCACGACCACGGTGCCGGAGACCACCACCACGACGGCCCCGCCCGAGACCACCACGACCGCCCCGCCGGAGACCACGACCACCCTGCCGCCCGAGCCCACCACCACGCTGCCCCCCGACCCCGCGGCCGACGGGACGCTGCGCCTGGACGAGGAGGGCGAGGCCGTCCTCGCCCTGCAGCAGCGCCTGGTCGACCTGGGCTACTGGATGGGCGAGCCCGACGGGCACTACGGCCAGCTCACCCGGCAGGCCGTGATGGCGTTCCAGACGGTCGAGGGACTGTCCCGCGACGGCATCGCCGGGCCGGGCACCCAGGAGCGCCTCGCGGCGGCGGGCCGTCCCACGCCGCGGGGCGGCGACGGCCTGGAGATCGACCTCGAGCGGCAGGTGCTGTTCGTGGTCCGGGGCGGGCAGGTCCAATGGGCGATCAACACGTCGACCGGCAGCGGCGAGACCTACGTGAGCGCCAGCGGTGCCGACGCCATCGCCGCCACCCCGGCCGGCCACTTCGCGGTCGAGCGCCAGATCGACGGCGTGCGCGAGGCCCCGCTGGGCAAGCTGTACCGGCCCAAGTACTTCAACGGCGGCATCGCCATCCACGGCTCGGGCAGCATCCCGGCCACCCCGGCGTCGCACGGCTGCGCCCGGGTCACCAACTCGGCCATGGACATGCTGTGGTCGAGCGGCGCCGCCGAGATCGGGACGCCCGTCTGGGTCTACTGACCGCGACCGGGGCGGGGCGGCCGGGCCGCCCTGCTCCTGCCGCTCGCCGGGCTCAGGGAGTGCGCGGGCAGGTCACGTCGTGCCCGGTCACCGTGCTGCATTCCCGGTCGGCCGAGCTGTCGAGCTGGTGCCTCCACGCCAAATCGCCACGCGTAGGCCGTGGCGAGCGCCCTGTCCGCTCGGCCTCTCTCAGGCGCCGGGCTGGTCGGCCGTCGACACGGGCCCGGTGAGGACGACCTGGCCCGACGACGCCGCGTTGCCGTCCTCGTTCTCCAGCGTGATGCTCAGGGTCGGGTAGCGCTCGGTCTCCACGCCGGCCCACAGGTAGACACCGTCGTCGCCGCCCCGCATGTGGAACGTCCCGACCGACACCACGCCGGCGGGGCCCTTGACCCACGCCTCGTAGTAGGTGCCCGGCGCAGCCGGGGGCAGGCCCCGGACGTCGAGCATGATGCCGACGCCGGCGCTCAGCTCGTCGACCGTGGCGATGGCCGAGGCGCCCGGCGCGAGGTCGGTGCCGGCGATGGCGAACTCGGTGCCCGGCGGGCCCCCGTGATCGTCGGTGATCACGGCGCCGGCGACGCCGGCGAGCACGAGCGCGGCCGCTGCCGCGGTGCCGGCGGCGATCCACTGGTACGGGCGGCGGGCCCTTCGCCCCGGCGCCCGGGACAGGTGGGAGGGTCGTGGCGGCCGTGCACGCCCGTCGCGCCGGATGTCGGTGACCATCCCGGGGACGCCGGAGTCGACGCCGACGCCGTTGGCCGGCGCGCCGGCGCCGCCCCGGTCTGCCGGTGACGGTTCCGCTTCCGGTTCGGGCGCCACCGCGGCGGCGGCCATCTCGGACCGGATGGCCGCTACGAGGGCGTCGGCCCCGCCCGCCGAGGGCTCGGCCCAGACGTTGGCGTCGCCGAGCAGTGCGCGGACGTCCTCGCTCGGGTCGCGTGCGCCCGAGCGGCCGCCATCGGCGTGCCCTCGGTTGCTCCGGGGGGTGCCGGATCCGAGGAGTTCGGCGAACTCGTCCTCGTTCACGAAGCTGACACCAGTCTGTCGAACGTGGTCCCTGCCGACCAGTACGTCCCGGTGCGCCGTCCGGTTCGCGTCACTGCGGCACCGCCACCAGGTGGCCGAGCAGCGCGGCGAGCCGGCGGTGGGCCCGGGCCGACCGTGACTTCACGGTGCCGATGGGAACCTCCAGGTGGTCGGCGATCTCCCGGTGGGTGAGGCCGTCGAGGTGGGCCAGGCGGACGACCTCCTGTTCGAGGGGCGGCAGCTTGTCGACCGCGGTGCGGACCTCCCACGCCTGCCAGGCGCGCGACAGCGAGACGGGCTCCACCACCATGTCGTCGTCGTCCATCTCGGCCGGCACGGCGGCCCGCGACTCCCGGCGGTGGATGTCGATCGCCACCCGGCGGGCGATGGTGTAGAGCCAGGGCGCCAGGGCCTGCGACGTGTCGAACCGCCCGGCGGCCCGCCAGGCGTTGATCATCGTGAGCTGGACGGCCTCGTCGGCCAGGTCGCGCCGACCCAGCCGGCTCATGGCCACGGTGAAGACGGGACGGGCGTAGCGCTCGTAGACGGTTCGGATGGCGTCCTCGCTCCCGGCGGCGAAGCGCGCCACCAAGTCGACGTCGTCGGTCACCGTCATGCGAGGTCATCTTGTCGCGCCGAGCGGCTCCCGTGAAGGCGCGACGACGTCTGGCGCAGAAAGCGCGAACCGTTCCCTCGCACCCGGCGTAGTGAGCATCGTCAAAGCAACCAGCACGACCGAGGAGACGCTCCGTGCGCACCAAGCTCGCCACCTGCCTGATCGCCGCCGCATTGGCCCTCGCGGCCTGCGGCTCCGACTCGGATGACTCGACGTCGGCCGCCGGCGACACGGCCGAGGACACGGCGTCCGACCAGGGCGCCGCTGGTGAGGCCCTGGTGACACCGGGCGACACCGACCTCGGCGAGGTGCTGACCACCGCCGACGGCATGACGGTCTACGGCTTCACCAACGACACCGACGGCACCTCGAGCTGTGAGGGCGGCTGCGCGGAGGCCTGGCCGCCCATCGCGGTCGACGGCGAGCAGCTGCCCGACGGCATGGACGCCGACGTGTTCAGCGTGATCGAGCGGCCCGACGGCACGTTCCAGCTCAAGGCCGGCGACTGGCCGCTGTACACCTTCGCCGGCGACGAGGATCCGGGCGACACCAACGGCCAGGGCTCGGGCGGGGTGTGGTTCGCCGCCAAGCCGGACGGGTCGCTGCTGAAGGACGGGGCCTCGACCGACACGACCGCCGCCGACGCCGGCTCGGGAGGCGGCGGCTACTGATCAGGATCGCCCCCCAAGCGACCATCGGGGGTCGCCGGTCGCGTGTCCCGGCGATCCCCGATCGGGGGCGAGGCGTGAAGGCGTAGGCGTGAAGGGGTAGGCGTGAAGGCGTAGGTCTGACGAGGTGGGCAGGTGAGGTGACCGGCGGCGGGTCCGCCGGCGGCAGGACAGTGACAGCGACGAGATCGGCGGGTTCGGGCCGGGCGCGATGACGCTCGCGGCGGCGACGGCAGCAGCGCCCGGCCCCCCGCCCGGGGTCGTCCGGGATCAGGCCCCGCCGGCAACGGTGCCGGCGGCCCGGACGGCCGACGATCTGGGCCCCGCCGGCCCGCCAGGCGGGGCCCAGAGGTCGGATCCCCGGCCGGGGGCACGGCGGCCACCGAGCGCGGATGCGACGCGGCGGGGGCCCGCCGGGCGGGCCGCCTGCACCCGAGGCGCCCGCTGCGGTTCAGGGCCCGGTGGTCGAGGTCGCCCGGTCGGCGGCGTTCAGGTCGACG
Organism: Acidimicrobiales bacterium; assembly: GCA_035693765.1. Lineage (GTDB taxonomy): Bacteria > Actinomycetota > Acidimicrobiia > Acidimicrobiales > VFJN01 > ZC4RG19. The sequence goes on along the minus strand of DASSGC010000809.1, from coordinate 2,513 downwards.
TCGAGCTTCCCGTCCCGCACCGTCACCGGGTAGCTCGGCAGGCCCTCGCCGTCCGGGGCGAACTCCCGCCCGTCGCAGTTGCCGGACTCGGCGCCATCGGGGTCGAGCAGGCGGAACGGCTCGTCACGGTCCCGTGACTGGATCGTGCACTCCCGCGGCACGCCGGGCGGGCGGGCCGCCAGGGCGAGCCACCCGGTCTCGGGATCGTCCCCCAGGTGCTGGAGCACGATGTCGCGGTCGCCGCCCGCCGTGTCGGCGTAGAGGATCGGGCCGCCCTCGGCGATCCGCTCCGCCGCATCCTCGGCGTCCTGCTGCACGAACGTGTCGGTGCCGAGCTTGACGTCGACCGTCCCCCGGTTGGCCAGCACGGCCACCGCCACCGCGATCCCGAGGGCGACGACCACGCCGGCACCGGCCACGGCCAGTGCCCGCCCGGCGTGTCCCCGGCTCTGGGCGACGGGGCTCATCGGGCGTGACGGGGCACGGTGCCCGTGCCGCGCGCGGGGTGCCCGGTCACCGGACCGGACTTGGGAGGGGTCGGGGCCACGCCCGTAGTATCGCCACCCGGCGCCGTCCCCTCCGAAACCGGCGCGTCCGACCAGCACAGGAGCCCCGCCCTTGGACCTGTACGAATACCAAGGCAAGCAGTTCTTCGCCCGCTACGGCATCCCCGTCAGCCCCGGCGAGGCCGTCACCACGGTCGACGACGCCGTGGCCGCCGCCGAGCGCATCGGCTACCCGGTGGTGGTCAAGGCGCAGGTCCAGGTGGGCGGCCGCGGCAAGGCCGGCGGCATCAAGCTCGCGGCCGACGCGGAGGAGACCCGCACCCACGCCACGAACATCCTCGGCATGGACATCAAGGGCCACACCGTCGAGACCGTCTGGATCGAGCTGGCCTCCGACATCGCCGAGGAGTACTACGCCAGCTTCACCCTCGACCGCTCGGCCAAGAAGCACCTCGGCATGCTGTCCGCCGAGGGCGGCGTCGAGATCGAGGCGGTCGCCGCCGAGAACCCCGACGCCATCGCCAAGATCTGGGTCGATCCCGTCGACGGGCTCACCGAGGACCAGGCCCGGGCCTGGGTGGCCGCGGCCAACCTGAACCCGCAGGCCACCGAGGGCACGGTCGACATCCTCCGCAAGCTGTACACCGCCTACGTGGAGGGCGACGCCGACCTCGTCGAGATCAACCCGCTCATCCTCACGTCCACCGGCGAGGTCCACGCCCTCGACGCCAAGGTGACGCTCGACGGCAACTCGACGTTCCGCCACCCCGACTACGACGAGTACGAGGCGACACAGGTGCGCGACGAGCGCGAGCAGGTCGCCCACGACAAGGGCCTCCAGTACGTCGGCCTCGACGGGTTCGTCGGCGTCATCGCCAACGGCGCCGGCCTGGCCATGTCGACCGTCGACATCGTCAACCAGGTGGGCGGGGAGCCGGCCAACTTCCTCGACATCGGCGGCGGCGCCTCGGCCGAGGTCATGTCCGGTGCCCTCGAGGTCATCAACAACGACCCCAAGGTGCGCTCGATCTTCATCAACATCTTCGGCGGCATCACCAAGGGCGAGGAGGTGGCCAACGGCATCGTCACCGCCCTCGGACGGGTGCAGATCGACGTGCCCATCGTCATCCGCCTCGACGGCACCAACGCCGACCTGGGGCGCCGGATCCTCGAGCCCCACCTGTCCGACAAGCTCCAGATGCAGCCGACCATGGTCGAGGCGGCCCAGGCCGTCGTCGCCCTGGCCGGGAAGGAGGCGGGGCGATGAGCATCTTCGTCGACGAGAAGACCAAGGTCATCTACCAGGGCCTCACCGGCAGCCAGGGCCGGTTCTACGGCCTGCTGAACCGGGACTACGGCACCCAGGTGGTGGCGGGGACCAACCCCAAGAAGGCCGGCACCGACGTCGACGGCATCCCCGTCTACGCCAACGTCGGCGAGGCGGTCGAGGCCACCGGCGCCACCGCGAGCTGCATCTTCATCCCTGCCCCCGGCGTGAAGGACGCGGTCATCGAGGCCGCGGAGGGCGGCGTCACGTTCATCGTGGCCATCACCGAGGGCGTGCCCGCGCACGACGAGGCCTGGTTCTTCAACAAGCTCAAGCGCGACTTCCCCGACGTCCAGCTCCTCGGGCCCAACTGCCCGGGCATCATCAGCCCCGGCAAGGCCAACATCGGCATCACCGCCGGGCACATCGCCAAGCCCCCGGTCGAGGGCGAGAAGACGGTCGGCATCGTCAGCCGCTCGGGCACGCTCACCTACCAGGCGCTCTACGAGCTGAAGCTGAACGACATCGGCGTGTCGACCTGCGTCGGCATCGGCGGCGACCCGGTGCCGGGCACCACCTTCATCGACTGCCTCGAGCGGTTCGAGGCCGACCCCGAGACCGACGCCGTGATGATGATCGGCGAGATCGGCGGCTCGGCCGAGGAGGAGGCCGCCGCGTTCATCAAGGGGCACGTGAAGAAGCCCATCGTCGGGTTCATTGCCGGCCAGACGGCGCCCCCG
>DASSGC010000808.1:0-12780 GCA_035693765.1 Acidimicrobiales bacterium | reverse complement strand
CGGCGAGGTAGTCGTCGCAGTCCCGGGGTGAGAGCACGCCGACGGCGTGCTGGTCGCCGTGGTCGTCAGGCACGTCGCCGAGGCCGGGCCAGTCGTCCACGCCAGCGAAGGTGAGCGAGGCGGAGCGGTGAGCGGCGGCCCAGTCGAGCTTGTTGCGGCCGGTGACGACGAAGGTCACGCATCGGAGGAAGAAGGCGCTGCGGACGATGGCGTCCTCGAGGTCGCCCGTGCGGGGCGCCCCGCGGCCGTTGGTGACGTGCTCGAAGGTGTCGAGGAACACGGCGACGTCCACATCAGCGTTGCGCTGGAGCTGGGACAGGTCCCAGGCCAGCAGCAGTGGCAGGTGTAGGCGGAGCTCGTCGAGGTCTTCCTCGGCCATGCAACCCTCGAAGAACGGGCACGTGCGCTCGAGATGGCGCATGGTCCTGGCGTCCCGGACCTTGGTCCAGGTCAGCCCGAGGACTCGGCTCGTGCCGCCAACTAGCAGGCCGGCGTTGTCGAGAAGCCCTTGGACGACCTCCCGAAGGTTGCGTGCGAGCACCTCGCGGTCGGCGAGGCCACCGAGGACCGACTGGTTGCGGACGAAGTCCGCCATGGATGTCCCGGGGTGCTGGCGCTCCCAGTACAAGGTGAGCGCGGTATCGAAGGCCGGAAACGACTTGGCCAGCGATGCCATCCCCGCCCGCAGTGCAAACAGGTACAGCTCGGCGTCCCGGGCGATCGGGTCAGAGAAGTCGACCCGCACGGCGACCCGAGCTCGACCCTTGCTGGCTGTGCCGGTGAAACTGTGCTCCAGCTCCTGGCTCAGGCGGCTCTTCCCGATCCCTCCATAGCCGTAGAACCCCAGAACGTTGTTACGCGGAGCGCGCAGATCGACTGCCCAGTCAGGATGCCGGACGCGAAGGGATCGCAGGTCAAGCAGCTTGTTCTCGAACGCTGCGCGCTCAGCGTCGCGATTTGTGAACAAGCGTTGCGCTGAGAGACGCACTCCTCGACGACGCGCCCGAACCTCGTCCGCGATTCCCATGCCGACCCCCACCAGTCATCGCTACACAGTCTCGCATGGTCGGATGACAAGCTGAGCGTCGCGCTCCACAGCTGCTGATCGCCAGACGACCTCGATACGCCACCTGACTAGAGGGAATATCCAGGTGGCCGGTGATCCATGCAATTAGACCACCGGCAACAACGGAGCTTTGGCAATAGAGCAGCCATCCTGTGCTGGTCGGACGGCCCGGCTGTGACGGCTACGGCGGTTATGGCAATCGCAAGACAGCGACCCGAGGAATAGTGCGAAGAGGAATTTCGCACGCGCCGCCAGGTCGGGCGCACTGGCTGGGTCAGGGTTGACGGCCCCAGGCGTCGGCGGCGCGCAGGGGCGGGACCGACGCGATCACCCGGCTGAACGACACCCGCTCGCTGACCACGTTGAGCAGGGCCACCACGACCAGGACCACGGTCCGCACGCCCGGCGAGCACGCCAGCACCACACCCAGGCCCAGCGCCGCGCCCAGCACGTTGGCGCCGGCGTCGCCCAGCATCATCCGCTCGCCCAGGTCGGCCGTCAGCAGCCCCGCCCCGGCGCCCACCACCAGGGCGACGCCGGCCAGCCGCGGCTCGGCCCCGGCGCCCACCACCAGCAGCACCAGCCCCAGCAGCGCCACCTTGATCGTGCGTCCCGGGGCCCGGTCGAACAGGTTCCCCAGGTTGGCCGCCAGCGCCACCAGCGCCCCGTCGGCCAACACCCGGCCGAGGCTCCCCGGCTCCCGGACCGACACCACCACCACGCCGACGGCGGCGCCGCCGAACAGCTTGACCGCACCGGTCGTCAACCGCCCCGACGCCAGCGCACCCAGATGGCCACGGAACCCGCCGCTCTCCCCCGCGCCACCCAGGTCGTCGACCAGGCCCAGCAGCGCGAAACCCAGCGCCGCCACGGTCGCCAGCCGCAGCCCCGCCACCGCCCCCGCGTCGGGCTCGGCGCCCCCGGCCACCACGACCGTCACGACGGCGTCGACCGCCAGCACGGCGAGGGCGGCGAGCAGGCCGACCGCGGTCGGCAGCTTGCGACCCCGGAAGTTCTCCCGCTCGAACACCGCGGCGCCGAACGCCGGCGCCGACAGCACCCACAGCCCGGCGGCGGCCACGGCCCCGACCACGAAGGCGGCGGCGACGATCACGAACCCACCATCACGAACCCACCATCACGAACCCACCGCCTCGGGCGACGTCGCCCCGGCGCGGCCACGCCGGGCCCGCAGGCGGGCGAGGGCGGCGGGCCAGTCGATCAGCACCAGCGGCACGGTCAGGGCCCACGCCCAGTAGTCGAGCCCCAGCAGGAACCACGTCATCGCGTGGAGGAACACGGCGGCCAGCGCGAACCACACCCGCGTCCACCGGACGAACACCGCCACCGGGTAGGCCAGCTCCAGCCCGAGGATGAACACACCCGACGCCCGCGCCACCCAGACGTGCTCGCCGACCCACCGCGCCAGGCCGCTCCACCCGCTGGCCCCGATGCTCGGGCCCCACAGGGCCACGTACCGCATGTTGTCGCCGTAGGCCCAGCTCGGGCCCGACCGCCGCAGCTTGTGGTAGCCGGCGAAGAAGTAGACGAGGGCGACGATCACGATCGCCACGCGGATCGGCCAGCCGTAGCGGCGCCGGGGCACGGGGTCGTGGCGGTCGACCACCACCGGCGCCAGCAGGAACGGCGCGGACGCCCACAGCAGCAGCAGGTCGTTGTGCAGCACCTTGCCCCGGCTGCCCCGCAGCCCGGCCAGCACCAGGTAGCAGACCCACGCCACCGCGAACGCGAGCCGGGGCCGCCGGCGCAGGGCGGCGGCCAGCGCCGCCAGCCCGCCGATCACCTGGAGGGCCACGAAGACCTCGGCCGACGGCATCCGGTCGAGCCAGCCGAGGAACGGCACGGGATCGACGAGCGGCGCCGGCGTGCCCGCGAGCTGGCGGTACGACCCGGCCACGATCCGCACGCCGATCAGCACCGACAGGCCCACGTGGACCACCCACAGCCGGGCTCCGGTCTCGGGCCCCCACAGGGCGTCGTCGAGCGCGGCCCGGACGCGGGCCGCCCGGCCCGGACCCGGGGAGGCGGCCCCGGGTGCAGGGTCGGGCACGGGGTCGGGCACGGCATCAGCGCCGACCGCGGCCGTCACGGCGGGCCGCCCGGCGTGCACGAGTGGAACGGCTCGACGTCGTGCTCGGTCCGCCACGAACCGCCGTCGTCGACCAGCCGCGCGTGGTCGCGGGCGAGCACGAGCTCCTCGGTCTCCGGGTGCACCCGCACCACCGCCTCGGCGAGCGCCCGGCACACGGCGTCGCGGCGGGACGCCGAGGCGCCCGGCAGCTCGGCCATCGGCCACTCGGCGTGCCGGTAGCGCAGCGGCAGCTCCTCCAGGCTCACGATGCGGTGCCCGCCGTCGCCGTCGACGGCGTCGAGCACCCAGCGGGTCTGGTCGGCGTCGCGGGACAGGCTGAACAGCCGCCAGCCCGTGAGGGGCCAGGCGTCGAACCCGACGATCCCCGGCACCAGCAGCAGGACCAGCAGCACCGCCACCAGCACCCGGGCCCCCCGGGGCGCCCGGTCGGGGCCCGGCGGCGTCGCGGGCGCCCCGCCGCCCGCGCCGGCGGCGGCGGCGCCGGTCGCCGTGCCGGGCGCGGTCACGGCCGGGCCACCGAGTGGACCGGGGGCACGGACCCGGCAGCGGCGTCATCGTCGCCGCTCCCCGGTGCGCCGGACGGCTCGCCGCCGGCCGCAACGGAACGTTCGACGCCGGGCCCCGCCGCCGGCGGCTCACCGGCCGCCGCCCCGCCGCCGCCGGGTTCGGTCCCGACCATGGCCTCGAGCGCCAGCCAGGCCAGGGCCACGGTCAGCACCAGCAGCGTGACCCCGCCCACGATGGCGCCCGAGTCGTTGACGGCGCTCCCGAGCACGGCCGCGACCAGGCCGGCGGTCACGCCCGCCCCGAGCATCGGGGTCCTGTCCTGCATCCGCGCCATCGGGTGCGTCGGGTAGCGCGACAGGAACACGAGGAACACCACCCCGACCGGGATCGCGGCGATCCAGAACGAGGTCGTCGACACGTGCAGGTTGGCCAGCAGCTTGCGTTCCATGATCGAGATCAGCGGTTCCAGGCCCTCGTCGCCGACCCGCTCGAACAGGCGGCCGAGGTGCGCCCGCTCCCCTTCCGGCCGGGCCAGGTCGATCAGCCCGAACACGGTGACGGCGGCTGCGGTCACCACCGACCCCACCAGCACCGTGCGAAACCGGAGACGGTAGCCGGTGACCACCGCGGCGAACACCAGGATGGTCGGGGTGAACGCGATGATGCCACCCACGTCCGAGCCCCAGGTCGGCACGCCGATCACGACCAGCACGGCGCCGAGCAGGCCGACCGCCGCCAGGCGTCCCCGGCGGCCCGGCCAGCGCGACGCCACCAGCGCGGCCAGCAGGCACGAGGCGGCCGCCACCTGACCGAAGGAGTAGTTGCTGATGCCGTAGAGCCGCGAGTTGCCCGTCGGCGAGTAGCCGAAGGCGGCACTGAGGCTGAGCTGCGAGCCGGTCATCACGTCGAGGATCGGCACGGCCACCACCAGGACCAGCGCGGCCACCAGGGCGGCCCGCGCCCGCCCGGCCCGGGCCGCGAGGCCGGTGGCCAGGGCGGCGAGCGCCAGGGCGCCCACGATCACGAAGGCCCAGTAGAACCCGATCCCCAGATCCTCCAGCGGGAAGGCACGCGCCAGGTACGACAGGGGCAGCGCCACGAGGTCGGCGACCGCGACGAAGGCGACGATCCGCGCGGCCCGGGGCGATCCCCGCCGGGCGATCACGGCCATGGCCGCGCCGCACACGACGCCGAGCACGACCACCACGGCGAGGGTCGTGGGGAACAGGAGCTGCTCCCGGAAGCGTGACGCCTCGTTGAGCGCCACCAGGTGGTCCACGCGCCGGTCGAGCGAGGCGCCGGACGCCACCACCTCGGCCGGGCGACCCTCCATCTCGACGGGGCGCGGCACGCCCAGCAGATCGAGCAGCGTCGGCGCCACGTCGACCAGCGTGAGGAACCCCGACCGCTGGGTGGACGCCGACTTCAGGTACCCGGTGCCGCGGCCGGGTGCGGCGACCGCCGACACGGTGAGGTCGCGGTCGGCCGGCAGGTTGTACGGCGCCAGCAGCATGACGGCGTCGCGGGCGGGGTCGACCTCCTCCAGCAGCCGGCCCACCAACCGGTCGCTGTCGGCCAGGGCCTGCGCACGAAGCTCCTCGTAGCGGGCCAGGTCGACCCGGTCGCGGTAGCGCATCGAGCGGGCCAGGTCGGACGCCTCCACCACCACGAGCCCGCCGTCCCGCCCCGCGGGCGAGGCCCAGGCGCCCTGGAACCGCTGGATGACCGTGTCGACGTCGAGGCGCAGGCCGAAGGCCCGGCTCGGATCGCGCACCAGCAGGTCGGCGTCGAGCTCCCCGGCCGGGATGACGCCGTCGCCGGTGGCCGCGGCCAGGCCGACCTGGCGCTCGTACGAGGTGCCGACCGTGTCGGTGCCGTCCGCGTTGCCGATCGCCTCGACGCCGAGGCCGGCGTCGTCGAGCGTGTCGGTGAGCAGCCCCAGCGCCGCGTCGTAGGGCTGGCGGGCGTTGACCCGCTCCAGCGTCGGCCAGGCGAGCGCCACGTAGCTGCCGTCGGGCCGCACCCCGGTGCGGCGCTCGAAGATGTCGCCCGCCGACGAGCCGGCCGCCTGCTCCCCCAGCGCGAGCTGCTGGCCGTCGACCAGCGGGTCGGACGTGGCCCGGGTGCCGGCCGAGATGGTCAGGTAGGCGGCGCCGGGCGTCGACCGGGCCGACACCCCGCGGGGCGCCATGTCGGCCAGCGCCGAACCCTCCAGCAGGCCCTCGATGTTGGGCAGGTCGTGGTCCCGCACCTCGTCCCAGGTCAGCCCGGGCACCGAGATGACCAGCACCCGCTCGACGGCCTGCGGCGCCGCCGCGGCAGGACCGGCCGCGCCCATGAGCACGCCGAGCGCGGCCAGCGCCACGGCCACCAGGCCGGTGCTGCGGCGGAGAGCGCGGGTCACCGGCGTCCCGGCGGCGGAGGCACCCTGGGAGTGTAGGGAGCCCCGGGCGTGGCCCCGGATCATCGGGGCGCCACCGCGGGGACCCGGGCGACCGCCGGCTCCCCCTCCCCGCGGGCGCTGCCGTCCCCGGCACCGGCCGGCGCCGCGGGCGGCCGGCGCGGCCCCGGCCGCTCTGCCAGCGCCCGTAGCATCACCACCGGCGCCACGACGATGAGCATCGTGAACGGCACCGCGACCGACGAGTCGTTGGCCACCACCCCGACCACCCCGAGCACCGCCAGGCCGGCGGCGGCGGCCCGTGTCGGCCGGTGGGCGAGGGGGCGGACGGCACGGGGACCGGCCCGGCCCTGCTCGACCAGGACGGCGTAGGCGGCGGCCACCGCGGTCACGGCGCCGACGGTGATCCAGCCGGCCAGCTCGGCGCCGCCCAGGCTGGCCTCCCAGCGGCGGCCCAGGGTCTTCGACAGCAGGTCCCACCGGGCACCGAGCACGTGGTCGGCCAGCCGGGCGAGGTGCGTCTGCACCTCCGGCGGCCGGGCGGCGTCGACGAGGGCGAAGGCGAACACGACGACGGCCGTCGTGGCCGCCAGCCCGGCCACCTCGCGCCATCCCACCCGGCGACCGGCCAGGATCAGCGCCGTCATCCCGAACGCGGGGACCATGGACAGCACACCGCCCACGTCCGCGCCGACCATCGGCAGTCCCTCGACGACGACCACCGCGCCCAGCACCCCGAACGCCGCCGGCAGGCCGCGGCGGCCGTAGCGGTCGGCGATGAGCGCGGCGAGCAGGATGGTGGCGGCCCCGAGCAGCGCGAACGCGAGGTTGCCGAGGCCGGTGAAGCGCCCGGCGACCGCCACCGAGTAGCCGAACGTGGTGTTGAGCTGGAGCGGGCCACCCGCGAGGGCGTCGACCGCGACGAGGGCGACGGTGGCGCCCACGGCCACCAGCGGTCCCGAGCCCGGGCGGGCCCGGTCGATCCGGCCGACGGCCATGGCCACCAGGGCGGCGACGGCCACGATGGCGGCCACCTGTCCCACCAGGTCGGCCCGCACCGCATCGACCTGCCCCACGAGGAAGGTGGCGGGCACGAAGCCGAGCGCCCCGTAGTTCAGCGGCGTCAACCAGCGGCGCAGGCGGTCCGGGAGGCGGTCCTGCAGCAGCGTCCCCGCGGCCGCCAGCACGAGCACGGCCGTGATGCCGACGACGACCAGGACCATCGTGCCGTCGCGGAAGGCGGCGGCCTCGGCCGCGTCGGCCAACCCGGTCACGCGGTCGCGGGCGTCGGGGTCGCCCACCGCGAAGCTGCGCCCCTCGATGTCGTCGGGCGCACGCTCGCCCAGCAGCGTCAGCACCGTCGGGGCGACGTCGGCCAGTTGCACGTAGCCGGCGCGGCGGGTGGTGGCCGACTGGAGGAGCCCGCCGTCTACGCCCGGCGCCTGCACGGCCGCGATCCCGAGCGCCGGCGACGCGGCGGGCGCCACCGGCGACAGCACCACCACCGCGTCACGGGCGGGGTCGACCCGTTCGAGCAGCTCGCCGAGCAAGGCGTCGGCCTCTGTCAGCGCCTGCTCGCGCAGCGCGCGGCGCTGCGCCGCGTCGGCCCGGCTGCCGTAGGCGGCCACCCGGCTGAGGTCCGACGCCTCGACCAGCACCACCCGGCGCCCGCCGCCGTCCCACACCTGGTCGACCGCGTCGACCACCTTCTCCCGGTCGAGCCGCCACCCGAAGGCCGCGGCCGGGTCGTCGGCCAGCAGGCTGCGGCTGACCGTGCCCTGCGGCACGACGCCGTCGGCGTCCATGAGCATCGTCGCGGCGCTGCGGGCGTAGGCCCCGTCGGGCGGCGGGTCCTCGCTCACGAACCCCTCGACCGCGTCGGCGTTGGCGACCACCGCCCGGTCCACGCCGGCGGTCGCCAGGCGCTCACCCAGCATGCCGACCTCCGCCCCGAACGCCGACCGGTCGTTGGCGTCGATGGCGGGCCCGATGGCCAGGTACGCCGGCCCGTCCGGCACCTCGCCGAGGCGGCGCCCGACCAGCTCGGCCGCCGGGACGCCGCCGTAGGTCTCGTCCGGGTCGACCGCCACGGCCATGTCGACCACGGGGGCGACGGCCCGGGTGCCGGCGCCGAGCGTCAGGTAGGCGTCGGTGCTGCCGGCGCTGCGGCGGCCGATCCGCGTGGCCATGTCGGCGATCGCGGCGTGCTCGACGAAGCGGTCGAGGTGGGGCAGGTCGGCCGCCTGGACGTCGTCCCAGGCGACGCCGGGCAGCGACACGACCAGCACCCGGTCGACGGGGCCGGTGTCGAGGTCGGCGGGCGGCGCGGCGCATCCCGCCGCCAGCCCTGCCGCCGCGGCAGCCGCCAGCACGGCCGTGGCGGCGCGGCGGGCGATCATGCCACCACCTCCGGTGCGGCCCCCGCCGGGCGCGGCACCGACGTGCGGGTGCTGAGCGCGGCCCGCACGCCGAAGATCCGGTAGCCGGCCAGCACCGCGCCGGCGCCGGCGAGGCCGAGCACGCCCACCACGACCACATCGGCCAGCCAGGCGGGATCGTCACCGAGGAGGGCGCCGCCCGCCAGCCAGGCGCCGGACCCGACCACGGCGCTGACGGCGATCACGCGCCCGAGCGCGGCCGGGCGCAGCGACGCCCCGGTGCGACGGGCCAGCCCCCGCCACAGCACCGCGGTGCCGGCCGTGTAGGCGGCCGAATGGCCGAGGCCGAGGACGGCGATGCGCGCGGCGCCGTCGCAGGTCAGCGCACCCACCACCATGACCGCCACGCCCGCCGCGGCGGCGCTGACCGACACCACCCCGGGGGTCCGGCTGTCGCCAAGCGCGTAGTAGCCACGGGCCAGCAGCAGGAACGCGCTGTACGGCAGCAGCCCGACGGCCAGGCCCGCGACGGCCGCGGCGAGCAGCTCGCTGCCGCCCGACTCGGCGTCGCCGAACGGCACGATCCGCATGGCGGGCAGGGCCAGGGCCACCATCCCGGCGGTGACGGGCACCACCAGGACGGCCATGCGCTCGAGCGCCCAGCGCAGCGAGGCGCCCACCCGGGCCGGGCCGTGCTCGCGGGCCTCGGTCACCAGCTCCGGCAGGATCGCCGTGTGGATCGGCTGGGCCAGCACCGCGTACGGCGCTAGGAAGATCACCCACCCCACCTGGTACGCCACCACGCCCCCCTCGACCGCGGAGCCGGCCACGATCGCGGCCCCGAGCAGCAGCCCGGCGCCGGTGTGGAGGACGACGCCCCAGCCGGAGTGGCGCAGCACGCCGACGACCCGCGGGTCGCCCCGGGGGCGGCGGGGCCGCAGCCGGAACCCGGACGCCTCGCACGCCACGAGCAGCACGCCGACGAAGGCCAGCACGCCGCCCGTGCCCGCGGCCACCAGCAGCAGCCGCTCGCCGGCGCTGAGGTCGAGGCCCGGGTCGGGGCCGGCCACGGCGCGGAACACGACGAGGCACAGCACCATCACGACCGTGTTGCCGATGGGTGCGGCGGCGGTGACCGCGAAGCGGCGCTCGGCGTAGAGGGCGGCCGTGGCGATCGTCCCCGCCGCGTACAGGAGGATCTGCGGGACGAAGAACACCAGCAGGTACGCGACCAGCGCACGCTGGTCTCCCGCCACGCCGGTCGGGACCCCGACGGTGAGCGCCCGGGCCAGCAGCGGCGCGCCGGCGACGCCCGCGAGCGTCACGACGCCGAGGCCCGCGAGCGCCACCGCCAGCACGCCGCCCGCGACCTCCTCGGCGCCCTCCCGGTCGCCCGCGTCGATCAGCGCCACGAAGGCCGGCACCAGCACGGCCGACAGCGCCCCGGCCGCGAGCAGCTCGAACAGGACGTTCGACAGCGAGTTGGCCGCCTGGAACGCGTTTCCCAGGAACGTCGGCCCGAGGACGGCCGCAACGACCAGCACCCGCACCAGGCCGAGCGCCCGCGACACGGCGGTGATCGCCCCCATGCCCGCCGCCGCCCTGGCGGTGCCCCGGTCGGGCGACGGGGTGGCGGGATCAGGGGCGGAAGCGTCGGCCACGGTGCCGCTCACCCGGCCGCCGCCGGGAGCAGCCGGTCGGCGCCGTCGCCCATGCCGTAGTGGCCGACGACGGGACTGCCGGGGACGGCGTCGGCGGCGGCCAGGATCAGCGCCACCCGCCCGGCGACCCGGTCGAGGTCGTCGACCGTGGAGATGCGCTGCTTCAGGTCCTCGCTGTCGCGCAGGGCCGTCACCAGCGGGACCACCTCGTCGTCGCCCTGCTGGTCGTCGGGCTGCGGCGTGGGCTGCGTGGCGACGACCGAGACCGGCCCGCCCGACGACAGCTCGGTGAGCAGGGGCAGCACGACGTCGCCGTGCGGCACCGACGCGCCCGTGCCGTCGACCACCACGATCCGCAGGCCGTCGGCGGGCAGGACCACGACGTCGGCGTCGGCGCCGTCGGGCATCTGGTACTCGACGAAGCCGGCCTCGCGCAGCCGGGCGAGCAGCGCCGGTTCGGCCGGCTCGGCGGGCGTCGCCGCGTCGGGGGGCCCGGCGCCCGGGGCGCCGACCGCGCCGAAGAGCACGTCGGACAGGTTCACCGCCAGGTTGTGGCGCAGCCGGTCGGCGTCGTCGGTGGTCACCTGCAGCGCCGTCGACAGATCGGCGACCTCGGAGTCGTCGTCGAGCACCAACCGGTCGGTGAGCCACCACACGCCGGCCACGTCGGCGTCCGCCTGGGCGAGCTGGGTGAGCACGCCGTCGACCCACTGGCCGTCGACGCCGCGGGTCGCCACGACCAGCACCGGGTCGTCCTGGAGCTGGCCGTCGAAGAGCCGCTCGCCGATCTGCTCGTCGAGCTGGGCCGCCTCGTCCTCGAACGACCCGACCCGGCCGGAGAGCTCGTCGTTGCGCGCCTGGGCCCGGTCGAGATCGGCCTCCAGCCCGTCGAGCTGCCGTTCGAGCTGGTTCACGGTGGCGTCGTCGAGGAACGTCGTCCCGAGCACCAGCCCGACCCCGAGGGCGAGCAGCACGGCGGTCAACGAGACGATGTGGAAGCGGAAGTTGATCATTCAACCCGAGATGAGTGAGCGCCAGAAGGCCCGCAGCACGAGCCGGACCGGCTCGGAGAGCATGAGGGCCACGGCGAGCGTGAAGAATGCCGCAAGGATCATCCACACCAGGTCGCGGGTGCGAACCGAGGTGCGGTACAGGCGGCTCACGCCCTTGGCGTCGACGAGGGTCGAACCGATCTTCATGCGGACCAGGAACGTCGAGGCCATGCCCGCCCGGCCCTTGTCGAGGAACTCGACCATGCTGTTGTGGGTGCCGACCGCCACCATCAGCTCGGCACCCTTCTCGAAGGCGAGGAGCATGGCGACGTCCTCGCTGGTGCCCGGGGCCGACAGGATCGTGTACGGGAGCCCGAGGTCGTCCAGGCGCTTGGCGCCCGGGGCGCGGCCGTCCGTGTAGCCGTGCACGAGGAGCTGCGCCCCGCACCGCAGCGCCCCCTCGGACACCGAGTCGAAGTCGCCGATGATGAGGTCGGGCACCACGCCCAGCTCGAGCAGCGCGTCCGCGCCGCCGTCGACCCCGATGACCACGGGGCGCACGTCGCGCAGGTAGCCCGACTGCTGCAGCAGGGACAGGTCTTCCTTGTAGTCGATGCCCCGCACGACGATGAGCACGTGCCGGTCGGCGATGTCGACCCGCACGTCGGGCAGGTCGAGCTGCCCGGTCAGCAGCTCGATCTCCTGGTGGACGTACTCGACGGTGTTGGCCGCGAACCGCTCCAGCTCGGCGCCCATGTTGGCGCGGGCCTGCTCGATGGCGAGGTCGATGGTGGCCTGGGTCTGGCGGGTGCCGGTGCCGACGACGTCGCTGCCGACCAGCACCCGGTCGCCGTCGACGGTGACCGGCGCGCCCTCGCGGATGGCATCGAGCACCTCGTCGCCGACGTCGTCGACCAGCGGGATGCCGGCCTGGCACAGCAGCAGCGGCCCGAGGTTGGGGTAGCGCCCGCTGACGGAGGGGGCCGCGTTGACCACCGCCACCGGTGCGGCGTCGACGAGCGTCTCCGCCGCCACCCGGTCGAGGTCCTCGTGGTCGATCACCGCCACGTCGCCCGGTTGGAGGCGCTTCACCAGCCGCTTGGTGCGCCGGTCGACGCGGGCGAGCCCGGTGATCGGCCCGCCGGCGGGAGCGGTCCGGCGGCGCCGGGCGGCGCGCCCGCGGCGGCCGTTGGGTGCCCCCGCCGCCTCGGAGCCCGGACCGGGCGGGACCACGGGAGCAAGGTCGGCCGCGGTGCCGGGGACGCTGGGCTCCGCCACGATGTCGGGAACGCTGGCCTCCGCCGCGGTGTCGGGGGCGGCGGCCTCCGCCGCGGTGTCGCGGTCCGGAGGCCCGCCCGGTCCGGCACCGTCGGGAACGGCATCCGCGCCCGCGTCGCGGCCCGCCGGCCCACCCGGGCTCGTGCCGTCCGGCACCGGGGCGTCGCCGACCGGGGCCGCCATCAGCGGCCTCGCTCCCCCGCGGCCGTCTCCAGCAGCTCGGACGCGTGGAGGCGCGCCGCGTCGCTGTCGGGCTGCCCGGACAGCATCCGGGACAGCTCCACGACGCGCTCGCCGCGGTCGAGGACGCTGGCATGGCTCACGGTGGCCGCCTCGTCGCTCTGCTTCGCCACCCGCACCTGGGCGTCGGCGTAGGCCGCGACC
>DASSGC010000807.1:0-7669 GCA_035693765.1 Acidimicrobiales bacterium | reverse complement strand
CCACGATCAGCAGGCCGCTCCGGCGGCGGGCGTAGTGGGGATCCGGGTGGTCGCCGCCGAGGAACACCCGGTCCTGTACGGCGATCGCGTGGAGGTCGCACGAGCGCACCCCGAAGAACGCCAGCGGCGGGGCGCCGTCCGGCTCGGCGGGGTCGATGCGCAGGCCGTCGGGGCCACGCTCCGCCGACCACAGCGTCACCCGCGGCGGGAACAGGTAGGGCTTCCAGGAGTGGGCGCCCACCGCCCAGCCGAACAGGGCACGGTCGTCGCGGCGCCGCAGCCGGTAGGTCCCGCCGTCCTGCTCGTCGCCCCAGCCCGCCGGCAGGTCGTCGACCGACTCGATGTCGTCGACGACGACCGCCCGGTCGCGGACGGTGGGGCCGACCACGCGGTACCCGGCCCGGCGGATCGCGTCGAGCAGGGCGTCGATGCCGGCGGCGTCGATCGTCGACCGGGCGAGGACCGGACCCGGTTCGATCACCGCGGCGTCCTCACGCCGGTCGCCTGTCATGGCGCCAGTCTCGCGAACGCTGCGGCCGGCGGCGAGGGGTGTGACCCCTGTCCCCTCCGGCCCCTGTCCAGCGTGGTGGGCCCGGCAGCCAGCGACGGCCGGCGCTGTGCGACGCTGGCCCGGATGCGCAGCTTCGATGTGGCCGAGCGGCGGGCGCGCCTGGCCCGGCGACACCACCTGGCGCCGGACCACCGGGCGCCCGACGTCGCCGCGGCGAGCGACGGGGTGGTGTGCCTGCACGCCACCGACCCGGCGACGGTCTACCTGTCGGCCTGGGCCCGGGTCGGCGGCCTGGTGACCGGCGACGTCGACAAGGCCCTGTACGCCGACCGCACGCTCGTCAAGCACATGGGCATGCGGCGCACCCTGTTCGTGTTCCGGCGTGAGCTGTTCGGCACCGTCCAGGTGGCGGTCAGCGACCGGGTCGCCGACCAGGAGCGGCGCCGCCTCGCCCGCGCGGTGGAGAAGGCGGGGCTGGTCGACGACGGGGCGGCCTGGCTGCGGGAGGCGGAGGCGGCGACGCTGGCCGCGCTCGACCGCGCCGGCGAGGCGACGTCGACGGAACTGCGGGCGGAGGTCGACCTGCTGCGGGGCTCGATCGTCTACGCGCCGCACAAGGCCTACGGCGGGGAGACCCCCGTCGGGCCGCGGGTGCTCACCTGCCTGTCCGCCGCCGGGGAGGTCGTGCGGGCCAGCAACCGCGGCGCGTGGACCGCCTCGCGGCCGGCCTGGGCCCGGACGTCGACGTGGCTCGGCGAGCACCCGGCCCGGCCGCCGGAGCGCCAGGCCCGGGCCGACCTCGTGCGTCGCTGGCTCCACGCCTTCGGCCCGGCCACGGTCGCGGACCTGAAGTGGTGGCTGGGCGTGCCGGTGAGCGCCGTGCGCGCGGCCCTCGCCGACGTCGGCGCCGTCGAGGTCGACCTGCACGGCGAGCCGGGCATCGCCCTGCCGGACGACCTGACGCCCGTCGACCCGCCGCCGCCCGGCGCGGTGCTGCTGCCGGCCCTCGACCCGACGACGATGGGGTGGGCAGGGCGCGACTGGTACCTCGGCTCCCACCGTGCGGCGGTCTTCGACCGCAACGGCAACGGCGGGACGACGGCCTGGTGGGACGGCCGCGTCGTGGGCGGCTGGAGCCAGGCGCCCGGCGGCGAGGTGGTCCTCCAGTTGCTGGAGGACGTGGGCGCCGAGGCCCGGGCCGCGCTCGACCGTGAGGCCGCCCGCCTGACCGCCTGGCTCGACGGCGTCCGGGTCACCGCGCGCTTCCCCTCACCCCTGGCGCGCTCGACCACCGGCGGATGACGACCGCCGGCGGCCGTGCCCGAACCGGGTCGGCGCCGTCGCGCCGGGCGCGCTCCTGCCGACCCCGTTCGGTGCTACGCCGGCCGCCGGAGGCGGCCGTCGTTCCGCAGCCCCGGGCCGAAGGCGGCGCGCCGGGGACACGACCGGCGGGAGGGGCGCGCCGGGTCACCCGCCCGGGCCATCGCCGGCCCGCTCCGCCGCCAGCCGGGCCCGGAGGTCGACCCGGCGGACCTTGCCGGTGGCCGTCCGGGGCAGGGCGTCGACGACCACGACCCGGCGCGGGCGCTTGAACGCCGCCATCCGGGCCCGGCAGTGGGTGTCGAGCGCCCCGGCGTCGACCGCGCGCCCGGCCGCGGGGACCACGAAGGCCACGGTCACCTCCAGCCCGTCCTGGTCGCGACCGGCGACGACGGCGACCTCGGCGACGTCGTCGTGCTCGGCCAGGACGGCCTCGACCTCGGCCGGTGACACCCAGATGGCGCCCGCCCGGATCATGTCGCCCCGCCGTCCCTGATGGGTCCAGTAGCCGTCGGCCGAGCGGGTGAAGACGTCACCCGTGGCGAACCACCCGTCCGCGAACGCCGCCGCGGTCTCGACCGGGCGCCCCCAGTAGCCCGTGGCCAGCGACGGGCCCCGCACGTGCAGGTTGCCGGGGACGTCCGGCGTCGTGACGGCGGTGCCGGTGTCGTCCCGCAGCTCCAGGTCCCAGCCCGGCACCGGCGTGCCGCTCGTGCCGGGCCGCTCCTGCCCGGCGCGGTTGGAGCAGAACGTGTGGAGCGCCTCGGTCGTGCCGATGCCGTCGAGCAGGGGGTGGCCGTAGCGGCCGGTGAAGCGCCGGTGGAGCGCCGCCGGCAGGGCCTCGCCCGCCGACACCGTCAGGCGCACCGACGCGAGCGCGGCCGGTGGCACCCCCGCGGCGAGCAGCCCGGCGGCGACCCCCGGGGTGAGGAACAGCAGGGTCGGGCGCTCCCGGGCCGCCAGGTCGGCCACGCTGGCGGGCGTCGGGGGCGCCGGGTTGAGGATCGTGGTCGCCCCGGCCCACAGCGGGAACGTGAGGGCGTTGCCGAGCCCGTAGGCGAAGAACAGCTTCGACACCGAGTGGCAGCGGTCGTCGGGGCCGACGTCCAGCACGTGGCGGGCGAACCCGCGCACGGTCGCCCCCAGGTCGCCGTGCCGGTGGACGACGCCCTTCGGCACGCCGGTCGTGCCGGAGCTGTACAGCAGGAAGGCCGGCGCCCCCGGGTCGACGGCGGCCACCGGCGGCTCCGGCCCCGTGCCGGCCGTGTCGTCGCCCACCGTCACGACGTGGCGGAGGGCCGGTGCCCCGGACCGCACGGCCGCCGCCCGCGCCGCGTGGCGTGGCGAGAAGACGGCGGCCGCCGCCCCGGCGTCGGCCACGATCGCCGCCAGCTCCGTGCCGGTGAGCATGGTCGACAGGGGCACCGGCACCACGCCCGACCGGAGGGCGCCCAGGAACCAGGCGAGGAACGCGGGCTCGTCGTCGACCACGAGCGCCACCCGCTCGCCGGCGCCGACGCCGAGGGCCGCGAGCACCCGCTGGCGGGACCAGACCTCCGACTGGAGGCGGGCGTAGCTCCAGCGCTCCTCCCCCGCCACCACGGCGGTCCGGTCGCCGCGGCCCGCCGCCGCGTGCCGGTCGACGAGGACGGTGGCGGCGTTGGCGTCACCCATGGGTTCCGGAGGTCTCCGCCCGCCCGCGCGGCAACGATCGTGGGCTCGCGGCACGACCCGCCGCCACCGATGGCCGCCGGCACCAGGTCGCGCCGGGCGGGGCGCCCGGTGATCCGCTCGCCGGCCCGTGGTCGCGCCCGCGGCGCCCGGGCGCGACCACGCGAGCGAGCGACCCGCCGACGGCGTCGAGCGGGCGGGTGACGCCGGACGGCTCCCGCTCCGTGCCCGTGCCCACGACCTGGGACATTATCGCGACACTCGCATTGCGCCCGATGTGAGGAGTGTCGAGCGTTGTCCGGGCGCCTGCTGGCTCCCGGGCGCCCGGAGCGCACCGCCGGCACCTGCGACCGGCGCCGGCCGCCCACGCCGGGGGCCGGGCGCGGACCCGGCACGATGTCACCCCGCGCCGGGTCCGCGCCGGGTCATAGCCTGGGCACGATGCGGCCGTTGTCGATCATCGCGGGCGGCCTGGCGCTGGCGGTCGCCGACTTCCGTACCGAGTCGCTCGACCTGCTCCCCGATCCCGTCGGGTGGGGCCTCGTCGCCGTGGGGTGCTGGCGCCTGTCCCTGACGGCCGCGCCCTGGCTCGCCCTGCTGACGGCCGGGCTCAGCCTGTCGGATGCGGCGCTGCCCTACCGCTATGCGCGCCTCGATCCCCTCACCGGCGACGAGATCGGCCCCGCCGAGCGGCCCGGCGCGGACGTGCCGGTGCAGCTCAGGTTCGACGCCGTCTCCGGCTGGCGGCTGGCCGCCATGACGCTGGCGACGGTGGCGGCGGCGACGACGCTGTGGTGTCTGCTCCGGGAGCTGGAGCACCGCGCGCGGGCCCAGGGCGAGATCCACGCGGGCGACCGCGTCCGCGCCGGGCGATGGCTGGTGATCGGCGCCTGGGCGCTCCCCCTCCTCGTCGCCGGCGCCTGGGCCGTGGCCGCCGACTCGGGGAGGCTCGACCCGGTCTGGAACGGCAGCGCCGAGTACCTGGCGCTGGCCGGCGTGGCGGCGTTCACCTACGTGCTGGTGGTGCTGGTGCGCCACGCCGGCGCCGCGTGGGCGGTGCCCGAGCGACCGTGGTGGCCGTCGCCCTGGGACGAGATCAGGCTCCGGCGGGCGGCCGGGGACTGACCGGCACCGCACGGCGGCGTGCCCCGCTCGGTGCGTTCCAGGAATAGCGGTCGGGGACGGTCGGGTTCAGGTCGTCGTGCCTGTCCGTCGAGCGCAACGTCACGACCTGGCCCGCCTCCCCGCGATCGGTACCGCAGCCGGCGAGCGGTTCCGCTCGATCGGAGATCCCCGGATCGCCCGGTGCGCCGACGACCCGCCCTGGACGGTGCCCGAGCTCGACGACTTCCTCGCCACGGGCGCGCTGTGGGTGGCGACCGCGCGACGTGGCCCCACCGGCGACCCGGCGCGACCGGGCTGAGCGACCCGCGGCCGGCCGGCGCGGTCAGCCCCCGGGTGGCTCGGCGCGCCGACCGGGACCGGCAGCGCCACGCCACCCGCAGCCGGCGACCCACAGCCGGCGACCCACAGCCGGCGACGCGCAGCCGGCGACGGGCTCGGCGTCCGGGCGGTCCGAGCTGCCGCGCCGTCGGGTCGACCGCCCCGCTCCTGCGAGGTTCGCGACTCCTCGGGCGCGGCCGGCCCGGACTGCACCCGGCTACGGGGCCCCCGGGCCCCCGGGCCCCGGCGCCGCGTGCGGACCGTCGCTTACCAGTTCTTGGAGGACATCACCCACGGCGTGCCGCTGCACAGCCCGCAGCCGGTCCCCACGAACTGCCGCCGCGCCTCGGCGTTGGCGAACAACGTGGCGTCGAGCCAGTCCGCCGCGACCGTGATGATGTGGCGTTCGACGTCCGGGTTGGTGAACAGCCCCATGTGGCCGACGTTGCCGTAGTGGCCGATCACCGCCGGCACCCTGCTGCCGACCTGCCGGTAGTCGTCGACGGCGTTGCTGTAGGCGATGTCGGAGGAGCCGCCGGTGAACCAGGCGGCGGGGGCGTGGAGCTGCTGGAGCGCCGGCTTGCTCCCGGTCCCGAACAGGCCGCTGTTCCAGGCCACGGTCGAACGCACGCGAGGATCGGCGCTGGCCTCGATCGCCTCGATCCCGCCGCAGGACTGGCCCATGGCAGCGATGGCCGCGGTGTCGAGCCGGCCGAAGTACTTGCTCCCGGAGCGCCCGTTCTCGGCCACGGCCCAGTCGATCGCGTCGATCAGCATGTCGGTGGTGGTGGAGCCGGAACCGCCGGGGTTGCCGCTGGCGATCACCAGGACGCCGTGGGCGGAGAGCGGTTGCAGGAACTCCTGGAACCAGGTGCCGTCGGCCCGGCACGCGCCGTTGCCCCAAACGACGATCGGCATCGGCTCGGTCACGGCCGCCAGGTTCTGTGGGCGGTAGACCGTGTGGTTGGGTAGCCGGGTGTCGGTCTCGTAGATGGCCGTGTACCTCTGCTCCAGCGGCGGCCTGCCGCCCGGCCCGGGGTCGGTGGTCGTGGAGGTCGTGCTGCTGGGTGGCGGGCAGGTGTCGACGCGGGACCACGAGCCGCCGCTGCCCGACAGCGTCGTCGTGGCGAAGCTGCTGAGCCCGAGGCTGTCACCCGAGCCCGCGGCCCGGTAGACGAGGAAGGCACGGGTGGCGCGGCCGGCCGCGAGGTGTTCGCTGTTGCGGGCGGTCACGCACTGCTGGTCGGACTGGGCACCGACCGTCGCCACCGGCAAGCCGGCGGAGGCGACCCCGACGGCGGCCAGGACGGCGATGACGACCAGCAGTTGGCGCCATGTGGCGGCGCGTGGCCGGGATGTGGACGATGACATGGTGTTCCCCCTCCGTGTCGCCCGCCCGCGCTGGCATGACGGTCCGGGGTGCGACCGCCATTGCCCCAGCGGCGGCAGCACCGGGAGATGCATGTCATCGGATAGATGACATCACGCTTCCCGTCCGGACTCTGTGCCATGATCTATCTACCTGAATCGCGTTTCATGTTCAAGGAGTTTCTGTGACGTGCGTCCGGTCCATCCGCATCAGACTCGTCACATGTCGCAGGTGGAGACGCCGCCGTGCCTGACGCCGCGGACAGGTCCCCCGAGCGATCGTCCGAGCTCCTGACCACGCTGCTCGGCGACTACTGGTTCGGCACCACCGATCACATCCCGTCCGCCGCCCTGGCGGCCGTGCTCCGAGAGTTCGGCGTCGGGCCCGAGGCCACCCGGGCGGCCCTCAGCCGGTCGACCCGCCGGGGCCGCCTGGAGGGGTCGCGGTCCGGGCGCAACACCGCCTACCGGCTCGCCCCGGCGCTACGCGAGGTGGCGACCGCGCTCGGCCAGGCGATGATGGCCGTCGGCGCCCCCAGCGCCCGGTGGGACGGCACCTGGACGTGCGTCGCCTTCTCCGTCGCCGAGACCGACCGGCAACGCCGCCTGGCCCTACGCACCCGGCTCCGGGCCCTGGGCTTCGGCGCCCTGTTCGACGGCGTGTGGATCAGCCCCCGGCCCCCCGGCCGCGAGCTGGGCGCCGTCCTCCACCACCTGGGCATCACCGGTGCCGCGGTCCTCCGGGCGACGGAGATCCCACGGCACAGCCGCGTCGACCTGCTGAGCGCGTGGGACCTCGACGGGCTCCGCCAGCGCTACGACCGGTTCGTCGCCCACCTCGACCGCGTCACGCCCCGCATCGAGGCGGGCGCGTGCGGCTCGGCCGAGGCGCTCGTCACCCGCACCGAGCTGCTCGTCCGCTGGCGCGAGCTCGTCACCACCGACCCCGGGCTGCCCGACGAGCTGCTGCCCGGCGACTGGCCCCGGGCCGCGGCCCGGCGCGGCTTCGTCGCCGCCTACGACACGCTCGGCCCGCTGGCCGAAGCCCGGGTGCGCCAGCTGGTCGCCCCCGACCCCGCGACGCCTCTGCCCTGCCACCACCGGGTCGAGGACGTCCTCCGTCGCCACCGGGCCCCGTGACGTCGCACGGCACCGGCCGTGGGTGATCTCGCAGCATCCTCCCCCTCACGGGGTCGCGGGTTCGTCGTCCGGCTCGCCGGCCGTGCGGCCGCCCTCGGCGGCGATCGGCGTGGCCCGGGGGATCCACCCGCCCGCGAGCCACAGCGCCAGCGCTCCTGCCGTGAGCACGTGCCAGGCGGCATGGCCCTGGAGCAGGCTCTGGGGGCGACACAGCGA
>DASSGC010000806.1:0-5527 GCA_035693765.1 Acidimicrobiales bacterium | reverse complement strand
AGGCCCTTGACGTCGTCGACCACGGCGAGCTCGGGGGCGTCGGTGCCGTCGGGGGCGCCGCCCAGCGTGGTCAGCGTGGTGCGGGCGAGCTGTACGAGTGCGTCCGGATCGGCGGCGCCGGCGGCACGGGCGACGTCGTTGGACCAGTAGCCGATGTGGTGGATGCCGGAGCCGGCGGCGGGCACCCACAGCGTGCCGGGCATGGCCTGGATGATCTCCAGCCTCGGCGTGTTCATCGAGTAGGTGATCCGGAAGTCGAGGACCGCGTCGCCGTCCGGGAGGGAGACGGATGTCGGCGCCGCGATCTGCTCGCACCACGCGTAGCCGAACAGATCCGAGAGCTGCGCCAGCGTGGCGTCGAGGTCGTCGACCACGATGCCGACGTGGAACTGGTCTTCGGCCGCCAACGCGCCCGTCACGTCGGTGCCCCGGCGCGGTAGCGGGCGGCGAGGTCGGCATCGTCGACGATCATGAGGGAACGTCCTCCGGCGGCGCGAGGTTGACGTCTGGCGGTGCCGGCTCGATCTGCCTGCGCAGCCAGTCCTCGACGTCGCGGCGGCTCTGCCGGGTGATCGCGGCGTCGAAGGCGATCTGGTAGCCGTGCGGCGCACCCGGGTAGACGTGCAGCTCGCAGGGGACGCCGGCATGGTTCAGGCGCAGCGCGTAGTCGACGTCCTCGTCGAGGAACCCGTCGATGGAGCCGACGGAGACGAACGCCGGGGGGAGGCCCGACAGGTCGGTGGCCCGGGCGGGTGCTGCGGTGTAGGGGACGTCGTCGGCGCCGTAGAGCTCGCCGAGGTAGGAACGCCAGCCGAACTCGTTCGACCGCCTGCTCCAGACCAGCAGGCCGTCCCGCCGGCTGGACCGCGTCGCCTGGCGATCGTCGAGCATCGGGCAGTCCAGGAGTTGGAACGCGAGCCGCGGCTCACCGCGGTCGCGGGCCAGCAGCGCCAGCGCGGCGGCGAGGCCGCCGCCGGCGCTCGGCCCGGTGACGCCGATGCGGGCCGGGTCGATGCCGAGCTCCTCGGCGTGGTCGAAGGTCCACTTCAGACCGCGGTAGCAATCCTCGAGCGGCCCGGGGTAGGGCGTCTCGGGTGCCAAGCGGTAGTCGACCGTCACGCCGACGATCCCGAGGCGCGGGCACAGGTCGTCCAGCGTGAGGCTGTCGATGTCGTAGGTGCCGATGACGTAGCCGCCGCCGTGCATCGAATAGAGGCAGGGCAGCAGACCCTCGTGGTCGGGTGGCCGGTGGACCCGGATCGGCACGGGCGGATCACCCGGCACGAGGTGGTCGCTGCGTCCCGGTGTCGCCGGCAGGTCGAAGCTGGCTCCCCGGCGGACCTCGTCGAGGTTCTCCGGCCCCAGGTGCTCGAACGGCAGGATGAGGCCTGCGCCGACGTCGGGGTCCAGCAGGTGCACGGGGTTCGTCATCGGTCCACGAGGTCGAAGAGGCGTCGCGCCAGGCGCGCCGTGCGGGACCTCGGATGTGCCCGTCGGTCGACGACCAGGGGCGCGGGCGAGCTCATGCGCACGACGCTAGCCGAACGCTGTCTTCCACTAGCCGAACGGCTAGTACGCCGACGGCGAGAGTCGGCCGACTTAGCATGGGGTCAGGTGGCTTAGGACTCGAGCGGATAGGTCACGCCGGCGCGTGTCACCGTGCTGCGTTGCCGGCCGGCCGAGCTGTGGAGCTGGTGCTTCCACGCCAAATCCCCACACGTAGGCCGTGGCGAGCTCCCTATCCGCTCGGCCTCTTACCCGTGCACCGGTGCCGAATACGGCATCTGCCCGATGCCCGACGGTCGCCCGGGGCGCACGATCGCTACTCGAAGGCCCCCGGCCATCCGGCCGGGCTCTCCCCCCTTCCAAGGAGCACCACACAGCCATGAGCACCCACGACATCCGCCGGCTCGGTCGAGCCGGCGCGAAGGCCGGCGCGGCGGCGCTGGCCACCGGCCTCGCCCTCGCCGGCGCGGCCGCCCCCGCCGGTGCCTCGTCCGACGACGAGAACACCGCGGTGGTCGCCGACGACACCCTGGTGGTGACCGCCTCCAACGGCGACGACAGCCTCGCCCTGCGGCTCGCCGCCGGGAACACCGCCGTCCTCGAGGTCGACTTCGGCGACGACGGCACGGCCGACGCCAGCGTCGACCGGGCCACGTTCAGCCGCATCGAGGTGTTCACCCTGCGCGGCAACGACTCGTACCGGGTCGACCAGGTCAACGGCGCGTTCGCCGACGAGGCCGCCACCGTCGACGGCGGCAGCGGCGACGACACGCTCGCCGGCGGCGACGGCGCCGAGGTCTTCCACGGCCAGAGCGGCAGCGACGCCGTCGACGGCAACCGCGGCAACGACACCGGCATCCTCGGCTCGGGCACCGACAGCTTCCGCTGGGACCCGGGCGACGGCAGCGACATCGTCGAGGGCGAGCGCGGCGTCGACACGCTCGACTTCAACGGCGCCGGCGTCGCCGAGACCATGAGCCTCACGCCCGACGGCGAGCGGGCCCTGTTCCTGCGGGACGTGGCGACCATCCGGATGGACATGGACG
This sequence comes from Acidimicrobiales bacterium, assembly GCA_035693765.1. GTDB lineage: Bacteria > Actinomycetota > Acidimicrobiia > Acidimicrobiales > VFJN01 > ZC4RG19. The sequence continues at coordinate 2,975 of DASSGC010000806.1, read as the reverse complement.
GCGTCGAGCGGCTCGACCTCACGGCCCTCGGCAACACCGACAAGGTGACCATCGAGAACATGGAGGGCACCGACTTCCGCCGGGCCGACATCGACCTGCAGGGCCCCGCCGGCGGCGGTGACGCTGCGGTCGACCAGGTGATCGTGAACGGCACCGAGGACCGCGACATCGTCTCCGTGCGGTCCCGCCACGGCGCCGTCAAGGTCGACGGCCTGCAGGTGCAGACCTCGATCACCGGCCACGAGGTCACCGACCAGCTCCAGGTCAGCACCTTCGGCGGCAACGACAAGGTCTTCGTGGCCCCCGACGCGGCCGCCGCCATCGGCGTGACCGTCGACGAGGGCGACGGCGAGTCCTGATCCCCCCGGGGTCAGGAGCACCCCACCACCACGATCGGGGCCCTGCGCATGCGGGGCCCCGATCGCCGCGTCCGGACGGCCGGCGGGGCTTCGGCCGGGAGGCAGCTCCCCAGAGAGTGCGCGGCCAGGTCACGCCGGCGCGTGTCACCGTGCGGCATTCCCGGTCGGCCGAGCTGTCGAGCTGGTGCTTCTAGGCCAGATCGCCACGCGTAGGCCCTGGCGAGCGCCCGGTCCGCTCGGCCTCTCAGGCGCCGTCGATGGCCGAGACGGCGACCGCGCCCCGGGCCGTCGTGCGACGCTGCAGCTCGACCTGCGCGTCGACCTCGCCGCCCTCCGGCGCCCGGGTCCACATGCCGTCGGGCCCGAGGCTCCAGGCCAGCACGTCGTCGCGCAGCTCGACGTCGAGCACCTCGTCCAGCCGGGCCTGGAGGTCGGGATCGACCACGGGCGTCAGCACCTCGACCCGCCGGTCGAGGTTGCGCGGCATGAGGTCGCCCGAGCCGATGAGGAACCGGGGCTTGCCCTTCCCGTCGCCGTTGGCGAAGCGGTAGATGCGGGAGTGCTCCAGGTAGCGGCCGACGATCGAGCGCACCCGGATCGTCTCCGACAGGCCCGGCACCCCCGGGGTGAGACAGCAGATGCCCCGGACGAGCAGGTCGATCCTGATGCCCGCCTGCGACGCTGCGTACAGCTCGTCGATCATCGGGGGGTCGACCAGGCTGTTCATCTTCATGGTGATGCGGCCCTTCTTCGGGCCGGCGGCGACCTCGCCGTGGATGAGGTCGACGAGGCCCTGGCGCAGGAGCCGCGGGGCCACGAGCAGGCGCTGGTAGTCGATGTTGCGGCCGTAGCCGGTCAGCTCGTTGAAGAGCTGGGTGAGGTCGGCGCCGATGGCGGGGTCGCACGTGAGCAGGCCCAGGTCCTCGTAGACGCGGGCGGTGCGGGAGTTGTAGTTGCCCGTGCCGAGGTGGCAGTAGCGGCGCAGGCCGTCGGACTCCTCGCGCACCACCAGGGCGATCTTGGAATGGACCTTCAGGCCGATGAGCCCGTAGGTGACGTGCACGCCCGCGGTCTCGAGCTGGCGGGCCCACTCGATGTTGGCGCCCTCGTCGAACCGCGCCTTGAGCTCGACGATGACCGCCACCTGCTTGCCCCGCTCGGCCGCCCGGATGAGCGAGCGGGCGATGGGGCTGTCGCCGGACGTGCGGTAGAGCGTCATCTTGATGGCGAGGACCTGCTTGTCGGTCGACGCCTGGCGGACGAACTCCTCGACGGTCGTGCGGAAGCTCTCGTAGGGGTGGTGGACCAGCACGTCGCCCCGCTTCACCGCGGCGAAGACGTCGGCCCGCTCGCCGTCGGTCATCGACAGCCGGTGGGGCGTGACCCGCTGGTAGGGCGGATCCTTGAGGTCGGGCCGGTCGAGGCTGTGCACGGCCCACAGGCCGCCGAGGTCGAGCGGTGCGGTGTCGACGTAGACGTCGTCGTCGCCGACGTCGAGCTCGCGCTGCAGCAGCTCGCGCACCTCGTCCGACGTGGCGGCGTCGATCTCCAGGCGCACCGCCCGGCCGAAGCGGCGCCGCCGCAGCTCCAGCTCGACCATGGCCAGCAGGTCGTCGGCCTCCTCCTCCTCCAGCGTGAGGTCGGTGTTCCGGGTGACCCGGAAGGCGTGGTGCTGCTCGATCGCCATGCCCGGGAAGAGCTGGTCGAGGTGGGCGGCGATGACCTGCTCGAGCGGGACGTAGCGCTCACCGTCGGGCAGGACCACGAACCGGGGCAGCAGCGACGGCACCTTCACCCGGGCGAAGCGTCGGATGCCCTCGCCTGGCTCGGTCACGATGACGGCCAGGTTGAGCGACAGGTTGGAGATGTAGGGGAACGGGTGGCCGGGGTCGACGGCCAGGGGCGTCAGGACGGGGAAGATCCGCTCCTCGAAGGCCCGGACCAGGAACTTCTCGTCGTCCTCGTCGAGGTCGGCCCACGACGAGAGCTTGATGCCGGCCTCCCCGAGCTGGGGGGCCACGTGGTCGAGGAACACCGCCTGCATGCGGGGCAGCAGCACGTCGAGCCGGTCGCGCACGTCGAGGAGCTGCTGGGCGGGGGTGCGGCCGTCGGGGCTGGTGCTGCCGATCCCGGCCGCCACCTGGTCCTTCAGCGCGGCGATGCGGACCTGGAAGAACTCGTCCAGGTTCTGGCCGAAGATGGCGAGGAACTTCGCCCGCTCGAGCAGGGGCATCCGCTCGTCCTCGGCCAAAGCCAGGACCCGGGCGTTGAAGTCGAGCCAGGACAGCTCGCGGTTGCGGTACCGCGGGACCGTGGCGGCGTCCGCGGTGGTCGGTTCGTCATCGCTCGTCGCGGGCACGTGGGTGAGGGTACCGGCGGCGCCCGCCCGGGCGCCCCGGGCCGGGGGGGTGCCGCGGGTCGGGCGCAGGATGACCGGGGGTGGGACGCAGCCGACTGCCCGTGGGCGTCCGGCCGCGGGCGGGGGCCCGGCGGCCGGCCGGGGACGTCAGCCCTCGTCCTCCTCGGGGTACCCGAGATCCCACTCCAGGAGGATGTGCTCGCGCTCTGCGTCACGGACCACCCGCTCGCGGTTGCGGCGGAACTGGGGGTCGTGCG
>DASSGC010000805.1:0-14070 GCA_035693765.1 Acidimicrobiales bacterium | reverse complement strand
ACCGCCGCCGACCCGGTGACGAAGGACGGCACCGGCACGGCCTCTGTGGACGACGCCAGCGCCGCGGCGGTGGATGACGCCGGCGCCGCCGCGGACGCCGCCGGACACGACGCCGTCGCCCCGTCGTCGGCGGACGACGCCGCGGACGACGATGGGCACGACGCCGTCGTCCCGTCGTCGGCGGACGGCACCGGGCCCGCGGGTCCGGCAGGGCACTTGGGCCCGGGCCCGGTGCGACATCCCCGACGCCGCGGGCGCGTCGCCCTGGTCACGCTCGGTTTCCTGCTCGTCGCCTTCGTCGCCGGCGCCGCTCTGGTCCCGCTGCCGTACTACCTGTTCCGCCCGGGATCGGTGCGCGACACCGAACCGCTGATCACGGTCGAGGGCACCGAGGTGTACGCGTCCGACGGGTCGATCGGTTACACGACGGTGTCGCTCCGCCAGGCCTCGCTGTTCGGCCTGATGCAGGGCTGGATCAACGACGACATCGACATCTACGGCCGCGACCGGGTGCTGCAGGGGCGCAACGTGTCCGAGAACCGGGCCGCCAACCTCCAGATGATGGACGACTCCAAGCAGGTCGCCACCCAGGTGGCGCTCGAACGGCTGGGCTACGACGTCGACGTGACCGTCGGGCAGACCGTCGCCGAGGTGGCACCCGAGCTGCCGGCCGACGGCCTGTTCGAGGTGGGCGACACGATCACCGCCATCGACGGCGAGGCGTTCGACGACGCGGGCGACCTCCGGCGACTGCTCGCCGACGACCCGCCGGGAGACACCGTCTCGGCCACCTACATCCCGCGGGGCGGCGGCGGGCCCAAGGATGTCCAGGTGGCGCTGGCGGCCGACCCCGACGAGCCGACCCGGGGTGTGATGGGCGTGAGCGTGGTCCCCCAGGTGCTCCACTACGACTTCCCGGTCGAGGTGTCGATCGACACCGGCGACGTCGGTGGACCGTCGGCCGGGCTGGCCTTCACGCTGGCCATCATCGACGACCTCACGCCGGGCGATCTCACCGGCGGCGCCGACATCGCCGTCACCGGCACGATCTCGGGTGACGGCACGGTGGGCGAGGTCGGGGGCACGGGCCAGAAGGCCGCAGCGGTCAGGGACGCCGGCATGTCCCTGTTCCTGGTGCCCTCGGCCGACTACGAGGACGCCGTCGCCCACGCAGGCGACGACCTGGAGGTGGTGGCGGTCGACTCGCTGGACGAGGCCCTGGCGGCCCTGGCCGAGCGCGGCGGCAACGCCGACGATCTGCCCCAGGTCGGCCAGGGTCAGGGCGGCTCGGTCGCGGCGCCCTGACGGGCGAAGATCCAGCGTTTCTCCGGGCCGATAGACCACACTGAGCGGTCGAGAAATTGACCCTCGGCGCGCGGTGTCGCGGGGTCATACCATCGGGGACCATGTCCCCCGAGCCTCCCCTCGACGCCACGGGCATCGCCCGCCGGCACTTCTCGACCGCGCGCAAGGGGTACGACGCCGACGAGGTGCGCGCGTTCCTGCACGAGCTCTCCGACCTGGTCGGCCGCCTCCAACGGGCCGAGGCCCACGAGCGGGAGCGGGCCGAGCGGGCAGAGAACCGGGCCGAGCTGGCGGAGAAGCTCGACCAGCACCGCCTCGTCGAGCTGCTCGGCGAGGAGACGGCACGGGTGCTCGACGCCGCCCGCGAGGCGGGCGCCGACATCCGGACCAGGGCCGAGGAGAAGGCCGCCCGGCTGGTGCGGGACGCCCAGGTCGAGGCCCGGGCCATCGCCGAGCAGGCCGAGGAGGAGGCCACCACGCGCCGGCGCGAGATCCTGGCCGAGGCGGACGACCTGCGGCGCGAGGCCGAGGCCGAGGTCGAGCGGCGCCGGGGCGAGGGCCAGGTCGTCGTGGAGGCCATGCGGCAGGAGGCCGAGCAGGAGTGCGAGCGCATGGTGGCCGAGGGCGACCAGGTACGCCGGGAGGCCGAGGCGGCCGCCGAGCAGATCCGCGCGTCGGCCCGGGAGGAGGGCCGGCGGCTGGTGGGTGAGGCCCAGACCGTGCGCGAGCGCATCCTCTCCGATCTGGCCCGGCGGCGGCGAGTGGCGCGTGAGCAGCTCGAACGCCTCAACGGCGCTCGGGAACGGCTGCTGGCCGCCTACGAGGTGGTGCGGCGCACGGTCGACGAGGCGACCGCCGAGCTGACCGTCGCCCTCCCCGAGGCCAAGCTGGCCAGCGAGATGGCCATGCGCCGGGTCAACCACGAGCCGGAGGAGACCGTCGAGGTGCTCGAGGCCGAGCTGTCGGTCGCCCGCATGGCCGGCCTCGTCGACGACCTGGCCGGCCATGCGGTGTCGGACGAGGAGCTCGACGAGATGCTCCGCGACCTGGTCGAGGCCGAACCCGGGGACGAGCCGTCCGCGGTGCCCGGCGGGCCGGGCGACACCGGCGAGAGCGCGGGCGACGGCGCCGACCGGAGCGCCGACGACGACATGGCCGGTGTCGGGGACGAGCCCGGCGGCGCAGGCCAACCCGTCGGGGACGAGCCCGGCGGCCCGGGCCACCCGGTCGCGGCCGAGGTGGACGTGGCGGGCGGGCCCTCCGTGGTCGACGACGGCCCGGTCGGCGGGTCGCCGGCGCCCGACGCCGTGACCGCCGCGGCGGGTCACGACCAGGGCGGCCCCACCGCCGACGTCGTGGATCTCGCCGGCGGCGGCGAAGACACCCGTGGCGCCGTGGTGGATCACGTCCGGGCCGGCGACCCGGAGCTGGTGGACCTGTCGACCGGCACGGCGGGCGACCGTGCGCCGGCGGCCGCCGCCGTCGCCACCGAGGTCGCACCCGCGCCGCCGCCGGAGGGCGAGGGCGACACCGGCCCCTACGTGGACGAGCTGTTCGCCCGCATCCGGGCCCAGCGGACCGTCGGTGAGGCCGGCGGCGACCAGCCCGAGGGCGACGGCACCGTCGCCGTCGCCGTGGCCCCGTTGCCGGCCCGGACCGCCGCCGAGGTCGCCGCGGCCGAGCCCGTGGTCGCGGAGCGGGCGGTCGAGCAGGCCACGGCGGACGAGGTCGGCACGGGCACGGGGACAGCCGCCGACGAGGCGGCGGGCGAAACGGACGAGGCGGACGGGACACTCGAGGCGGACCGGACACTCGACGACGACCCGGCCACGGTCGCGCTGCGGCAGCGGGACGCCCTGCTGGCCGCCGTCGAGCGCGACCTCGGTCGCCGGCTCAAGCGGGTCCTGGCCGACGAGCAGAACGAGGTGCTCGACCTGCTCCGCCGGGGCAAGTCCGTCGCCTTCGCCGACGTCGTGCCGGCGGCCGACGAGCACGCCGACCGGTACGCCATCGCGGCCACGCCCGAGCTCGACATCGCCGCCGAGCACGGCGCCGTCAGCGTCGGGGGCCTGCTCGTCGAGTCGGCCGACGACCTCGCGGGCGAGCTCGGCCGCGTCCTGGTCGAACCGCTGCGGGCGCGGATCGCACGGTCGTTCGACGACTGCGACGGCGACCTGGAGGAGGTCACCGAGCGGCTGCGGGCCCTCTACCGCGAGTGGAAGGGCCAGCACATCGGCGCCGCCGTCCGCCACTTCACCGCCGCCGCCTACGCGTGGGGCGCGTACCGTGCCGCTCCGGAGGGCACCGTGCTGCGGTGGCTCGTGGACCGGACCGGCGAGGCGTGCCCCGACGCCGACGACAACGCGCTGGCCGGCGCGGTGACCAAGGGCCGGCCGTTCCCGACCGGGGACCGGCACGCACCCGCGCACCCGGGGTGCCGCTGCCTGGTCGTCCCCGCCCACCAGGTCGGGGGCGGCTGACGTCCGCGGCCACGTGCCTCCGGCCTGACGCCGCCCGGTGCGGCGCTGCGGGCGGGCCCGCTGCGGCAGCCGCCGGCCGGTGCCGCCCGCGACCCCGGGGGCCCGGCCGTCCCCGCCGGTCGGCCGCCGTCCCACACCTCACGCGCCGGTGCCGGCCCGGCACGGGTGATCGATAGGCTCCCCGCCCATGCGAGCGCCCGACGACCTCCCGCGCCGGCCACGACGTGCGTCACGCGGCAACCGAGGTCGCGTGATCCTCGTCGCCGCGGTGGTCCTGGCGTTCGTCCTGCTGACGTCGCTGCGGGGAATCGCCAGCTTCTACACCGACTACCTGTGGTTCGACTCGCTCGACCAGGGCGGCGTGTTCCGGGGCATCCTCGGCGCCAAGGTCGTGCTGGCGATCATCTTCATCGCCCTGTTCTTCGTGCTCGCGTGGGTCAACCTGCTCATCGCCGACCGGACGGCACCGCCCTACCGGCTGTCGGGGCCCGAGGACGAGCTGCTGGAGCGCTACCACGACCTGGTGTCCGAGCGCAGCGGGTGGGTGCGCACGATCGTCGCCGGGCTGCTCGCGATCATCGCCGGCTCGGGCGTGTCGGCGGAGTGGAACTCGTGGCTGCTGTTCACCAACGGCGGCGACTTCGGCGTGACCGACGAGCAGTTCCACCAGGACATCGGCTTCTACGTGTTCAAGCTGCCGTTCCTGTCGTTCGTGGTCGACTGGTTGTTCGCCTCGCTGCTGATCATCCTGATCCTGGTCACCGTCGCCCACTACCTGAACGGCGGTATCCGGGTGCAGCCGCCGGCGCCGCGGGTCAGCGCCCAGGTCAAGGCCCACCTGTCGGTTCTGCTCGCCGCGCTCGCTCTGATCAAGGCGGCCGACTACTGGCTGCAGCGGTTCGAGCTGACCGTGTCGAGCCGGGGAGTCGTCGACGGTGCCACCTACACCGACGTGAAGGCCCAGCTCCCGGCGCTCAACCTGCTGGTGCTCATCTCGCTGGCGGCGGCCGTGCTGTTCGTCGCCAACATCTTCCGCCGGGGCTGGACCCTGCCGGTGCTGGCCGTGGGCCTGTGGGTGTTCGTGGCCGTGGTGGTCGGCGGCATCTACCCCCAGTTCGTGCAGCGGGTGCAGGTCAAGCCCAACGAGTCCGCCAAGGAGCGGCCCTACATCGAGCGCAACATCGACGCCACGCGTGACGCCCTCGGCCTGCGCGAGGTGCGTACCGAGCGGTTCACGCCCTCCACCGAGGCGAGCGACGTCAGCCTGGCGGGCGCCGGGCCGACGATCCGCAACATCCGGCTGTGGGATCCCGCCGCCCGGCTGTCGGGCCAGACGTTCGAGCAGCTCCAGCGGATCCGCAACTTCTACGCCATCGACGACATCGACGTCGACCGGTACGTGATCAACGGCGAGCTCACGCAGGTGAACGTGGGCGCCCGGACGATCAACCCCGAGACCGTCCCCGGCGACTCGTGGGAGTCCGACCACCTGGCCTACACGCACGGCTACGGCGTGGTGATGGCGCCGTCGAACGCGTCGCAGGGCAACGAGCCCGAGTTCATCATCGGCAACGTGCCGCCCGACGTCGCCCCGCGCCTCGTGGACTCCGGCATCACGCTCGACCCCGACGCGTCCGGCATCTACTTCGGCGAGGACATCGGCGGCTACGTCATGGTCGGCGCCGACCGTGACGAGATCGATTACTCGGGCGAGGACGACACCAAGACCACGCGCTACGCGGGCGAGGACGGCGTGCCGGTCAACTCCCTGCTGCGGCGGGCGGCGTTCTCGCTGCGCTTCGGCGATCTCAACCCGCTCATCTCCGACTTCATGACCGACGAGACGAAGGTGGTCTTCCGGCGGGACGTCGTCGACCGGGTGCGGACGCTGGCGCCGTTCCTCGACGCCGACGGCGACCCCTACCCGGTGGTGGTCGACGGGCGGGTGACGTGGGTGGTCGACCTGTACACGACCACCTCGCGCTACCCCTACAGCCAGGAGGCCGAGACCGACCAGCTCGCCGAGGACAGCGGGCTGCGCCACGACTTCAACTACGTGCGCAACTCGGTCAAGGCGGCGGTCGACGCCTACGACGGCAGCGTCACGCTGTACGTGGTCGACGACGAGCCGATCGTCAGGGCGTACGCCAAGGCGTTCCCCGACCTGTTCACGCCGGGCGACGAGATGCCGGAGGGCCTGCGGGCGCACATGCGCTACCCGGAGGACCTGTTCCGCATCCAGACGTCGGCGTACGGGCGGTACCACCTGACCGACCCCGACAACTTCTACACGCAGGAGGACGCCTGGCGGGTGGCGCCCGACCCCGGCACGGCCGGCGCCGATCCGGCCACGCCGGTCACCGACACCGCCGGCCAGGCCACGGGCGAGTCCCGGGGCGCCCGCATCGCGCCGTACTACCAGCTGCTGCAGCTCCCGAACCCCGCACCCGAGGAGGGCACCGCACCCGAGGGCACCGCACCCCCCGCGGCGCCGGAACCGGAGTCTCCCGTGGAGATGGTGATGATGCGGCCGTTCGTGCCCCAGAGCGAGGACGACAGCAGCCAGCTCATGACCGCGTTCATGGCGGCCAGGATGGACGGCGACCACTACGGCGAGCTGGTCGTGTACGAGATGCCGAGACGGAACCCTCCCGCCGGCCCCAACCTCGCCGCCGCCACGATCTCCGCCGACGAGGCGGTGTCGGAGCTCGAGAACCTGCTGGGCGACGTCGGGTCGGAGGTGCGCCGGGGCAACATGCTGCTGGTGCCGATCGACAACGCGCTGCTCTACGTGCAGCCCTTCTACGTCGTGGACGAGAACGCGACGCGCCAGCTCCCCCGGCTCGAACGGGTGGTCGTGGTGTTCAACGACGACGTGGTGATCAAGAACACCCTCGCCGAGGCGCTCACCGACCTGTTCGGCCAGCAGACGTCGACCCAGGAGCAGCCGACCGCCCCTCGGCCGGAGACCGGCACCTCCGACAACGCCGGAGACATCACCGGCGCGGGCGACGACGACAGCCCCGTCACCGGCACGGCGGCCGAGCAGGCTGCCACGCTGCTGGCCGAGGCCGACACCCTCTTCACCGAGGCCGAGGCGGAGCTCAAGGAGAACGGCGACATCGGCGCCTACCAGGACAAGGTGCGCGAGGCCCAGGGCAAGATCGACGAGGCGATCACGCTGCTCGAGGGCGGCGGCGACGAGGGCGACGGCGGCTCCGGCTCGACCGACACATCCTCCGGCACCACGCCGACGACCGCACCATCGGGCTAGTGGCACGGGCGCCAGGTTGGCGCCGGCCGCGTGGCACGCTATGTTGTGCGTCCCACCGACGCGGGGTGGAGCAGTCTGGTAGCTCGTCGGGCTCATAACCCGAAGGTCGTAGGTTCAAATCCTACCCCCGCCACCATTTGCAGCATGAAGGCCCAGGTCAGGGACCTGGGCCTTCATCGTTGTCAGGGCGTTCTACCGGGTTCCGGTGGTGTTCTCCCGGGTGTTCAACCGGCTTAGCCTCGATCCACCGATGCGGTAGCTGGTGGTCGAGTCGCGTATCCGCGAAAGGGCCTCCCTGAGCTGGGACGATGACGGTTGCTGAACGCCGTTATGTCCGCAGGTGGGGAGGCACTTTCGGTGAAGCGAGTATCGCGCGGGATCGACCGGATCGAGGTGGTCTTCGACGACCCGAGCCTGGTGGCGAGCGCCGGGCTGCTGGTCCCGGCCACGTTGATGGCCCGCCTGGGGCTCGAAGCCCTGGTCAATGAGTGGGTGCGGCTGGTGGGCCGGGTTGGTGGTGCGTCGCCGGGTCGCAAGGTCCTGACGCTGGTGGCCACGATCCTGGCCGGTGGCAGCCACATCGATCACGCCAACGTGTTGCGGGCGGGGGCGACCCAGGCCGTGTTGGGGTTCCGGGTGATGGCGCCCTCCACGCTGGGCACGTTCCTGCGGGCCTTCACGTTCGGGCATGTCCGTCAGCTGGACCGGGTGATCGCCGAGGCGATCCGCCGCGCCTGGGCACTCGGTGCCGGCCCCGGTGGCGGGCCCCTGGTCATCGACGTGGACTCCACCATCTGTGAGGTCCACGGCCACAAGAAGCAGGGCGCCGCTTACGGCTACACCCGCAAGCTGGGCTATCACCCGCTGCTCGCCACCCGGGCCGACACCGGTGAGGTGCTGCACGCCCGGCTGCGCAAGGGCTCCTCGCAGCGGGGCCACAAGCGGTTCGTTGAAGAGCTGGCCGCCCGTGTCCGCCGCGCCGGGGCCACCGGCGCGGTCTGTGTGCGCGCCGATGGCGGGTTCTGGTCCCACGAGCTGATCGACACCCTGGACCGGCTCGGGGTCGGCTACTCGATCACGGTGCGGATCAACAAGACCATCCGGGCCGCCATCGCGGCCATCGCGGAGGACACCTGGACACCGATCGTCTACCCCGACAGCGGCCAAGCCGCGGTCGCCGAGACCACCTATGTCACCGGGCGGGGCCGCAAACGTCGCAGCTACCGGCTCGTCGTGCGCCGCAGCCGCCTCACCGACCCCGCCCAACAAGCTCTATGGCCCGACTGGCGCTACCACGCCTTCGTCACCAGCTCGACCACCGACACGGTCACCGCCGACCGGTTCCACCGCGACCACGCCGTCGTCGAGCTCGCCATCGGTGACCTCAAAGACGGCGCCGGCATGGAGCACTGCCCATCCGGGCGGTTCTTCGCCAACGCCGCCTGGCTCGCCTGCGCCGTGTTGGCCCACAACCTGTTCCGCTGGTGCGCCACCCTCGGCGGCATCCGCCACCTCGACGAGCTCACCGTCGCCCGCACCCTACGCACCCGGCTCATCGCCATGCCCGCCCGCCTCGTCAACCACGCCGGCACCCCCCGCTGGCGCGGCCCACTCAACTGGCCCTGGGCCCACCCCTTCACCCATGCGCTCACCAACCTGCGCGCCCTGCGACCCGTGCCCACCTAGACGATCAGCCGCGGCCAGGCCCACCGCAGCAGACCACCCAGCGCCGACAACCCAGACCACCACAAACCACCAGCCCAACGCGCCCCCGCACGGCCCCACGCCCCCGGATCGCCACCACCCACGCCGCACCAGCCCCCGCCCACCACCCCTCCAAGCCGACCGGTGGATCGAGGCTAAGAGAGTGGGCGGACAGGTCACGTCGCTGCCGGTCACAATGCTGCATCGCCGGTCGGCCGAGCTGTCGAGCTGGTGCTACCGCTCCAAATCGCCGCGCGTAGGCCGTGGCTAGCGCCCTATCCGCTCGGCCTGTAAGCCCGTTGCCCGTAGCATCCCCCGCGTGCACGTCGAGTTCAGCGAGGAGCAGGAAGACCTGCGCGACCTGGTCCGCGACTTCGCGGCGGGCGAGATCGCACCCCACGCCGAGCGGTGGGACGCCGAGCACACGTTCCCCACCGGCGTGGTCCGCAAGATGGGTGACCTGGGCCTGTTCGGCATCCCGTTCCCGGAGGAGTACGGGGGCGGTGGCGGCGACCTGACCACGCTGTGCATCGCCATCGAGGAGCTGGGGCGGGTCGACCAGTCGCTGGCGATCACGCTGGAGGCCGGCGTCGGCCTGGGCGCCAACCCCATCTACCGCTTCGGCACGGAGGCGCAGCGTCAGCGGTGGCTGCCCGACCTGTGCGCCGGGCGGGCGCTGGGCGGGTTCGGCCTCACCGAGCCGGACGCCGGCAGCGACGCCGGCGGCACCCGCACCACGGCGCGGCTGGAGGGCGGCGAGCGGGGCGGCGAGCGGGGCGGGGAGTGGGTGATCGACGGCGAGAAGGCGTTCATCACCAACTCGGGCACGCCCCTCACCTCGCTGGTCACGGTCACGGCCCGCACCGCGCCGCCCGGTGCCCCGGGCGAGGCCCGCGCGCCCGGGGTGCCGGAGATCTCGGCGATCGTGGTCCCGGCCGGCACACCCGGTCTGACCGTCCAGCCGCCGTACCGGAAGATGGGCTGGCACGCCTCCGACACGCACGGCCTCAGCTTCAGCGGCTGCCGGGTGCCGGCGGAGAACCTGCTGGGGGAGCGGGGACGGGGCTTCGCCCAGTTCCTGGAGATCCTCGACGAGGGCCGCATCGCGATCGCCGCCCTGGCCGTCGGGGTCATCCGGTGCTGCCTCGACCAGTCGGTGGCCTACGCCGGCGAGCGCCGGGCCTTCGGCCGGCCGATCGGGTCGAACCAGGGGGTGGCGTTCGCCTGCTCCGACCTGGCGGTCATGGCCGAGAACGCTCGGCTGCTCACCTACCAGGCGGCATGGCGGCGCGACACGGGCCGGCCCTACAAGCGGGCCGCGGCCATGGCCAAGCTGTACGCCACCGAGTCGGCGGTCACCGCCACCCGCATGGCCACCCAGGTGTTCGGCGGCTACGGGTTCATGGACGAGACGCTGGTCGCCCGCCAGTACCGCGACGCCAAGATCCTCGAGATCGGCGAGGGCACGAGCGAGATCCAGCGCATCGTCATCGCCCGCGACCTCGGGCTGCCCGTGGGCTAGGAGGCCGAGCACCGGGCGGCCGGCGACCTTTTGTGCCCGGCCACCCTCGGGGCTGCAAGACTGTCTCTCCCGTGAAAGGTCTCATCCTGTCTGGCGGCGCGGGCACGCGCTTGCGCCCCATCACCCACACGAGCGCGAAGCAGCTCGTCCCGATCGCCAACAAGCCGATCCTGTTCTACGGCATCGAGGACATGGTCGAAGCCGGGATCAAGCAGATCGGCATCATCGTCGGCCCGACCGGGCCCGAGGTCATGGCCGCGGTGGGTGACGGCACCCGGTGGGGCATCGAGGTCACCTACATCCCGCAGGACGAGCCGCTGGGCCTGGCCCACTGCGTGCTCATCGCCCGTGACTTCCTCGACGACGACGACTTCGTCATGTACCTGGGCGACAACATGCTGCAGCAGGGCCTCGTCGGGTTCACCGACGGGTTCGAGTCGGCCCGGACGCTGGCCGCGGCGCCGCGCCTCGGCGAGGAGGGCCCGGCCATGCCCGCCGCCCAGATCCTGCTCGCCAAGGTCGACGACCCCCGCCAGTTCGGCGTGGCCGAGCTGGGGCCCGACGGCGAGATCGTGCGCCTGGTCGAGAAGCCGGCCGACCCGCCGTCCGACCTGGCGCTGGTCGGTGTCTACCTCTTCGACCGGCACATCCACGACGCGGTCGCCGCCATCGAGCCCTCGGCCCGGGGCGAGCTGGAGATCACCGACGCCATCCAGTGGCTCATCGACCACGGCCACCGGGTGAACCACGAGGTGCTCGACGGCTGGTGGATCGACACCGGCAAGAAGGACCCGCTGCTCCAGTGCAACCGGCTCGTGCTCGAGACGCTGGAGCACCGCATCGACGGCTCGGTCGACGCCACCTCCGCCATCGAGGGCCGCGTGGTGGTCGAGGCCGGCGCCGAGATCGTCAACAGCCGGGTGCTGGGGCCCGCCATCATCGGCGAGGGCGCCCGCATCGTGAACAGCTACGTGGGCCCGTTCAGCTCGGTGGCGGCCGGCTGCGAGATCGTCGACTCCGAGCTGGAGCACTCCGTCGTGCTCACCCGCAGCCGCATCGTCGACGTCCCCCGGCTGACCGACAGCCTCATCGGGCGTGACGTCGAGGTCACCCGCTCGCCCCGGCGCCCGCGGGCCATGCGCCTCATGCTCGGTGACCATTCGGTCGTCGAGCTGCACTGATCCCGAGCCCCTTTCCTGAGCCCTCCCGAGGAGCACACTCCGTGGCCACCATCGTTCCCTCCGACGTGATCGACGGCGTCGTCGTCGTCGAGCCCGCCATCCACGGCGACGAGCGGGGGATCTTCATCGAGACCTACCGGCGCCAGTGGTTCCCCGGCGGCCGGGAGATGATCCAGGGCAACCGCGGCGACCGCAAGGCGGGTGCCGTGGTGGGCCTGCACTACCACCTGCACCAGGCCGACTTCTGGTACGTGCCGTTCGGCCAGTGCCGGGTCGTGCTGCACGACCTGCGGGAGGGCGGCGCCACCGACGGCAAGACGCTCACCATCGACCTCGGCAGCCCTCCCGGCACGCCGGGCGTCGAGCACGACCACCGGGGCGTGTACATCCCGCCGGGCGTGGCGCACGGCTTCGCGGCGCTGACCGACATGACCATCACCTACCTCGTCGACGGCTACTACAACCCGGCCGACGAGCTGGGCGTGGCCTGGGACGACCCCGCCATCGGGGCCGACTGGGGCGTCGGCGACCCCGTGCTGTCGGCCCGCGACCAGGCCAACCCCCGGCGCGCCGACCTCCCCGAGGGCCGGCGCCCCTACGCCGCGCTGCGCACCGGCTGACCGGGCGCCGGCCGAACCGAATCCAGGAGATGCCATGAAGCAGTTCGTGACCGGCGGGGCCGGGTTCATCGGGTCGAACTACGTCCGGTGGGTGCTCGCCAACACCGACGACGAGGTGACCGTCTACGACGCGCTCACCTACGCCGGCAACCTGTCGACCCTGCGCGACGTCGACGACGATCCCCGCTACGGGTTCGTGAAGGGCAACATCTGCGATCCCGGCACGCTGGAGGAGGCGATGGCGGGCCACGACGCCGTCGTCCACTTCGCCGCCGAGAGCCACGTCGATCGGTCGATCGCCGGGCCCGACGACTTCGTCAACACCAACTGCTTCGGCACCAACGTGGTCATGGACACGGCCCGGCGGTTGGAGATCCCGCGGGTGGTGCACATCGGGACCGACGAGGTGTACGGATCGGTCGAGACCGGATCGTCGAAGGAGACCGATCCGCTCGAGCCCCGGTCGCCGTACTCGGCGTCGAAGGCCGGCTCCGATCTCATCGCCCTGTCGTACCACTCGACCTACGGGCTGCCGGTCACGGTGACCCGCTGCACCAACAACTTCGGGCCCTACCAGTACCCGGAGAAGGCGCTGCCGCTGTTCACCACGAACCTCATCGACGGCGGCACCATCCCGCTGTACGGCGACGGGCTCAACGAGCGGGACTGGCTGTACGTCGACGACCACTGCGCCGGGGTGGCGCTCGTGCTGGACAAGGGCAACGTCGGCGAGGTGTACAACATCGGCGCCGGAAACGAGACGCCCAACCGGGTGCTGGTCGACAAGCTGCTCGCGCTGTTCGGCGTGGGTGAGGAGCGGGTCGACTACGTGACCGACCGGCTGGGTCACGACCGCCGCTACTCGGTCGACATCGCCAAGGTCACCGCGCTCGGCTGGGCCAAGCAGCGCACGCTCGACGAGGCGCTGGAGGCGACGGTGGCGTGGTACCGCAACAACGAGTGGTGGTGGCGGCCCCTCAAGGAGCGTGGCTGAGACCATGCAGGTCCTCGTGACCGGGGCCGGGGGACAGCTCGGCCACGACCTCCGGCTCCACTGCGAGGCGCAGGGCGACGACGTCGTCGCCTGCGACCGGGCGGCACTCGACGTCGGCGACCGCGACGCGGTGTACCAGGCGATCACCTCGCTGCGGCCCGACGTGGTGCTCCACGCCGGGGCCTACACGGCGGTCGACGCCTGCGAGACCGAGGTCGACACCGCCTACCGGATCAACGCGCTCGGCAGCCGCTGGGTGGCCGACGCCTGTCACCGGGTCGGCGCGTACCTGTGCAGCGTGTCGACCGACTACGTGTTCGACGGCACCAAGCTCGGACCGTACGTCGAGTGGGACCGCACCAACCCCCAGTCGGTGTACGGCGCCTCCAAGCTGGGCGGCGAGCACGAGGTGGCGGCGCACGCGCCGGGCGCCGCCGTGGTGCGTACGTCGTGGGTGTGCGGGGAGCACGGCAACAACATGGTCAAGACGGTGCTGCGCCTGGCCGATCGGCCCGAGCTTGCGTTCGTCGACGACCAGCGGGGCTGCCCGACCTTCACCGCCGACCTGGCCGTGGCCATGCGCCGCCTGGCCGCCGCCCGGATGCCGGGCACCTTCCACGTGACGAACCAGGGCGACCTGAGCTGGTACGAGTTCGTGCAGGCGATCCTGGCGTCGGCCGGCCACGACCCCGCCAAGGTCCGCCCCATCAAGACCGAGGAGCTCGACCCGCCCCGGCCGGCGCCCCGCCCGGCGAACTCGGTGCTCGACAACGCCGCCCTCCGCCTGGCGGGCGAGCCGCTGCTCCCGCACTACCGCGAGAGCCTCGACCGCCTGGTCGCCCGGCTGACGGCTTAGAGGCCGAGCGGATAGGGAGCTCGCCACGGCCTACGCGTGGGGATTTGGCGTGGAAGCACCAGCTCCACAGCTCGGCCGACCGGCAACGCAGCACGGTGACACGCGCCGGCGTGACCTATCCGCTCGAGTCCTTA
>DASSGC010000804.1:0-19543 GCA_035693765.1 Acidimicrobiales bacterium | reverse complement strand
CTACTCGCCCTCCACCAAGGTGCCCCGTGTCCTCGGGGGACTGGGCGTGGCCGTCATCTCGACCAGCCAGGGACTGCTGTCCGACCGCGAGGCGCGCAAGCGCAAGGTCGGCGGCGAGGTCCTCTGCTTCGTGTGGTGAGCTGACATGTCCCGCATCGGCAAGTCCCCCATCCCCGTGCCCAGCGGCGTCGACGTCGCCATCTCGGGCGCGCACATCACGGTCAAGGGCCCCAAGGGTTCCCTCGAGCGTGACATCCCCGGGGCCATCACGATCCGCCAGGACGGCGACATCCTGGTGGTCGAGCGGCCCGACGACGAGCGCCGCAACCGGGCCATGCACGGCCTGGTGCGCTCGCTGATCAACAACATGGTCCTCGGCGTCACCCAGGGGTTCCGCAAGGAGCTCGAGATCGTCGGCGTCGGCTACCGGGCCACGGCCAAGGGCCCGGGCGCCATGGAGCTGGCCCTCGGGTTCAGCCATCCGGTCAACATCACCGCGCCCGACGGCGTCACCTTCGAGGTGCCCGCCCCCAACCGCATCGTGGTGTCGGGCATCGACAAGGAAGCGGTCGGCCAGGTGGCCGCCGACATCCGGGCGTGGCGCAAGCCCGAGCCCTACAAGGGCAAGGGCGTCCGCTACGCCGGCGAGTACGTCCAGCGCAAGGCTGGGAAGGCAGGCAAGTAGCGATGAGCAGCGCCAAGCACAAGCGCGACGCCCGGGTCCGGCGTCACGCCCGCGTGCGGAAGCAGGTGCGCGGCTCGGCCGAGCGGCCGCGTCTCGCCGTCTTCCGCTCGAACAAGCACATCTCGGCCCAGGTGATCGACGACCGCACCGGCTCGACCGTGGCCGCCGCGTCGACGTACGAGCCCGACCTGCGCGCCGGGTCGTCCAACAAGGACGCCGCCGCCAAGGTCGGCCGGCTCGTCGCCGAGCGGGCGAAGGACGCAGGTGTCGAGCGCGTCGTGTTCGACCGGGGCGGCTTCCTCTACCACGGCCGCGTCGCGGCGGTGGCCGAGGCCGCCCGCGAAGCAGGATTGGAGTTCTGATGGCCAACGGACAAGGTGGTGGCGGCGGCCGCGGTCCCCGCGACCGCCAGCCCCGGGAGCCCCGCGAGAACCCCCGCGCGTCAGGCGACGCCTCGCTGCACGAGTCGCGGGTGATCAACATCAACCGCGTCGCCAAGGGGGTCAAGGGCGGCCGGCGCTTCAGCTTCACCGCGCTCGTGGTGATCGGCGACGGCAACGGCCGGGTCGGCCTGGGCTACGGCAAGGCCAAGGAGGTGCCCCTCGCCATCCAGAAGGGCACCGAGGAGGCCCGGAAGAACCTGTTCAAGGTGCCCCTGGCCGGCACGACCATCATCCACCCGGTGCTGGGCGAGACCGGCGCAGGGCGGGTGTTCATGAAGCCGGCCGCCCCCGGTACCGGCGTCATCGCCGGCGGCGCCGCCCGTGCCATCCTCGAGGAGGCCGGCATCCGCGACGTGCTGTGCAAGTCGCTGGGATCGTCCAACCACATCAACGTGGCCCGGGCCACCATCGCCGGCCTCAAGGCCCTGCGTCGGCCCGACGACGTGGCCAAGCTGCGCGGCAAGTCGCCCGAGGAGCTGTTCCCCGGCGCGCTCGTGCGGGCCTACCGCGAGACGGAGCGCGCCCGGCTCGAGCCGGAGCAGGTGTGATGGCCGAGATCACCGTCACCCAGATCCGCTCGGGCATCGGCACCAAGCCCAAGCACCGGGGCACCCTGCGTGCCCTGGGCCTCGGCCGCATCGGCAAGTCCAACACGCTGCCCGACCGGCCCGAGATCCGCGGGATGATCGCCAAGGTCCCCCACCTGGTGCGCGTGCTTGAGGACGCCCCGTCAGGGGCGGCCGGGGCCCGAGCGGCCCGGCGCCCTCGGCGCCAAGAGCGGGCGACAACGCTCGTCGAGGACCAGGAGAAGTAGTTCGATGACCATCAAGGTCCACGACCTCAAGCCCGCCAAGGGCGCCACCAAGGCCAAGCGCCGCGTCGGTCGGGGCATCGCGGGCAAGGGCGGCAAGACGGCCGGCCGCGGCACCAAGGGCCAGAAGGCGCGCGGGCAGGTGCCCGTCGCGTTCGAAGGCGGCCAGATGCCTCTGCACGTGCGGGTCCCGAAGCTCAAGGGCTTCAACAACCCGTTCCGCGTCGAGTACCAGGGCATCAACCTCGACACCCTCGAGGCGTCGGAGCTCGACGAGGTCACGCCGGAGACGCTGCACGCCAAGGGGTTGACCCACAAGGGCGCCCTGGTCAAGGTGCTGGGCCGGGGCGAGCTGTCGCGCAAGCTGACCGTCAAGGCGCACGCGTTCTCGAAGTCCGCCGAGCAGGCGATCACCGCCGCGGGGGGTACGGTCGAGGTGCTGCCCAAGCCGTGGGGCGACCGTCGCCCGCCGGCCAAGGGCAATCAGTTCGCGAACCGCTAAGCCACAGGTCCTGTCAGGTCGTCGTCCGTAGGTCGGCCGCTCGATTGCGTGCCGGTGTGTCCCACCGGCAAGACTTGCGTACTCCGTTGCACAGAGCACGCCGGTCTCCGAGCCGACGCTGCTGAAGGGGAGAACTCGTGCTGTCCAGCCTGCGGAACATGTTCAGGGTTGCGGACCTGCGGAACAAGATCGTGTTCACGCTGGCCATCATCGCCCTGTACCGGCTCGGCTCGTTCATCCCCGCGCCGGGCATCGACCTCGACGCCATCCAGTCGCTGAAGCGGCAGTCGACCGAGTCGGGCGGCGTGCTGGCCTACCTGCAGCTCTTCTCGGGCCAGGGCCTCACGAACTTCGCCATCTTCGCCCTGGGCGTGATGCCCTACATCACCAGCTCGATCATCATGCAGATCCTCACGGTGGTGATCCCCAAGCTGGAGGAGTGGCAGCAGCAGGGTGCGGTCGGCCAGCGGAAGATCACGCAGTGGACCCGCTACCTCACGGTCGCCATCGCGGTGCTGCAGTCGACCGCCCTGTCGTTCCTGTTCCACAACGGCGGCGGCGGCCTGCTCGGCGGCGCCAGCAACCCGGCGCAGGTCGACGTGCTGCCCGACTTCACGCCCCCTCGGGTGATGTTGGTGGTGTTGGTGCTCACCGCGGGCACCGCCCTGCTCATGTGGATGGGCGAGACCATCACCCAGCGCGGCATCGGCAACGGCATGTCGCTGCTGATCTTCGCCAGCGTCGTGTCGAGCATCCCGGCCCAGTTCGGGCAGATCAAGGTGACCAAGGGCTGGGGCCTGATGATCCCGCTGATCTTCCTGTTCCTGATCGTGCTCGTGGGCATCGTCATCGTCGAGAACGGGCAGCGACGCATCCCGGTGCAGTTCGCCAAGCGGGTGGTGGGCCGGCGGATGTACGGCGGCCAGAGCACGTACATCCCGCTCAAGGTCAACCAGTCGGGCGTCGTTCCCATCATCTTCGCCAGCTCGATGCTGTACCTGCCGCTGCTCGTCACCCAGGTGCTGCCGTCCGACCCCGGGAGCTGGGGGGTCGGCGTGCAGCAGTGGGTCGACGACAACCTGGTGCAGCCGTCGTCTCCGCTGTACATCGCGGTGTACGGGTTGCTCATCGTCGGGTTCGCCTACTTCTACACGGCGATCGCCTTCGACCCCCACCAGCAGGCCGACACCATCCGCAAGCAGGGCGGCTTCATCCCCGGCATCCGCCCGGGCCCGCAGACCGAGCGCTACCTGGCCAGGATCCTGGCCCGCATCACGCTGCCGGGCGCGCTGTTCATCGCCGCCATCGCCCTGTTGCCGTCGCTGCTGCTGGCCTTCGCCGACGTGCGGGCGTTCGCCTTCGGCGGCACCTCGATCCTCATCGCCGTCGGCGTGGCGCTGGAGACGATGAAGCAGATCGACAGCCAGCTCATGATGCGGAACTACGAGGGGTTCCTGCAGTGACCCGTGGTGTGCGGATGGTCATGCTGGGCCGCCAGGGTGCCGGGAAGGGCACCCAGTGCGTCCGGTTGTCCCGCCACTACGTGGTTCCCCACATCTCGACCGGCGACATGCTGCGGGCAGCGGTGCGTGAGGGCACCGACCTGGGCCGCAAGGCAGAGGAGATGATGGCCGCCGGGGAGTTGGTGCCCGACGACATCATGATCGGCATCGTGGAGGAGCGGCTCGACCGCGGCGACACGACGCAGCGGGGCTACATCCTCGACGGCTTCCCGCGCACGGTCGACCAGGCCGACGCCCTGGCCAAGATCACGGCCGCCCGCCCGCTCGACGTGGTGATCGACCTCGACGTGCCCATCGACGTCGTGCTCGAGCGCCTGGCCGCCCGGCGGGTGTGCGACGACTGCGGGGCCAACTACTCGGCGGCGAACCCACCGAAGTACGGGTGGGTGTGCGACAACTGCGGCGGCGACGTCGTCCAGCGCGACGACGACAAGCCGGCCGCGATCGAGCGGCGCCTGGCCGAGTACGAGGCGAAGACGGCCCCCCTCATCGCGTGGTACCAGGAACGTGGCCTGTTGGAGATCGTCGACGGGTACGGATCGACCGACCAGGTGCTTGTGCGTTTGGTCACAATCATCGACCAGCGTCGCGGGAGCTGAGGCCGCCCGATGGCGGGCCGGCGGACCGCCGACGAGATCCGCACCATGCGGCGGGCGGGTCGGGTGGTGGCCGAGATGCACGAGTCCATCGGGGCCGCGTTGCGCCCCGGCGTCACCCTGAAGCAGCTCGACGCCATCGGGCGCGACGTCATCGAGCGGCGGGGCGCGCGGTCGAACTTCCTCGGGTACCACGGCTATCCGGCCGTGATCTGCGCCAGCCGCAACGAGGTCGTCGTGCACGGCATCCCGGTCGAGCAGCCGCTCGCCGAGGGCGACGTCGTGTCCGTCGACTGCGGCGCGATCGTCGACGGCTACCACGGCGACGCCGCCTTCACCGCCGGCGTGGGGGAGATCGGCCCCGAGGCGCAGCGGCTCATCGACGTGACCCGCGCCGCGCTCGACGCCGGCATCGCCGAGCTGGTGCCGGGATCCCGCCTCGGCGACCTCGGCGCGGCCGTGCAGGCGACCGTCGAGCGGGCCGGGTTCTCGGTGGTGCGCGACTACGTGGGCCACGGGATCGGCACCGCCATGCACGAGCAGCCCGACGTCCCCAACCGCGGCAGGCGGGGCCGGGGCCCGCGGGTGGCGGCGGGGGACGTCTACGCCATCGAGCCCATGGTGGCGATCGGCACCGACCGGACGGTCGTCCTCGACGACGGCTGGACCGTGGTCACCGCCGACGGCTCGTGGGCCGCCCACTGGGAGCACACGGTGGCCGTCACCGACGACGGCCCGGAGATCCTGACCCTCCCGTGATGTCGTTCCGGTGACGGATCTGGTGGGGAGCCAGCCGATCCCGTCACCGGAAGGCGCCGGTGGCGGTCAGGCCGGTTGCACCCCCGGGGTGCCGGCCAGGGTGGTCCACGACCCGAGGGTGGAGACGGGCGCGTCGGGGGTCGCCACCGACTCGACCACCTGGAAGCGGGTCACCAGCTCGCTCGTGGTGACGTCGCAGAGCATGTAGCCCCGGTGGCGCACGTCGGCGAAGCGGATGTGGGGCAGCGCGCCGATGAGCTGCTCGGCCACGTCGGCGAGCGCCGGGTCGAAGCGCGAGCTGATCGACGAGCCGACCAGCTCGGTGCCGAGGGCGACGTCGGACGAGGTGCCGTCGGGGTTCTCGTCCACGAGGTCGCCGACGCCGGCGGCATGGATGTCACCGGTGAGCACCACCGCGTTCTCGACCCCGCCGGCCCGCATCTGATCGAACAGGCGGGTGCGAGCTGAGGCGTACCCGTCCCACTGGTCGCGGTTGTAGAAGACCCCGGCGAGCGGCATCGAGGTCATGACCGTCTGGTTGGCGAGCACGTCCCAGGTGGCGCGGGACCCCGCGAGGCTCGCGCCGATCCAGTCCTCCTGCTCGGGTCCGAGCATGGTCTGGGTCGGCGCGGTGCGCTCGTCGCAGGTGGGGCCGGAGTCGGCGCCGTCGTCGCAGGGCTGGTCGCTGCGGTACTGGCGGCCGTCGAGCACGTGGAAGCGGGCCAGGCGGCCCCAGTCGAACGCCCGGTAGATGGCGAGGTCGGGGCCGGTGGGCGGGGGGAGGCGCACGGGCTGGTGCTCCCACCAGGCCTGGTAGGCGGCGGCCCGGCGGGCCGGGAACTGGGGGGCCTCGTCCGGGAACTGGGGCACCAGGCCGGCGTAGTTGTTCTCCACCTCGTGGTCGTCCCAGGTCACGATCCACGGGCAGGCGGCGTGGATGCCCTGCAGGGCCGGGTCGCCCTTGTAGAGGCCGTAGCGGTTCCGGTAGTCGTCGAGCGTGATGATCTCGGGGCCGTTGTGGGGCCGGACCACGTTGGTGCCGGCGCCGCCCTCGTAGATGTAGTCGCCGAGGTGCAGCACGACGTCCGGGTCGTCGGACGGGGCGTGGGCCCACAGCGGCCAGTAGCCGGACTGCCAGTTCTGGCAGCTTCCGAACAGGAACCGCAGCCGGTCGCGGGTGGCGCCCCTGGCCGGCGCGGTGCGGGTGCGGCCGGTGGGGCTGACCTCGTCGCCGACGATGAACCGGTAGTGGTACCAGGCGCCGGGGTGGAGCCGGCCGGCGTCGACGTGGACCGAGTGGGCCCACTGCGGCGACGCCGTGACCGTGCCCCGCCGGACGACGTGGCGGAAGGCCTCGTCGGTGGCCACCTCCCACCGCACCGGGACGTCGACCGCCGGCATCCCGCCGCCCTGGAGGGGCGCCGGGGCCAGCCGGGTCCACAGCACCACGGCGTGGGGCAGCGGGTCGCCCGACGCGACCCCGAGGGCGAACAGGCCGTCGGGCAGGTCGGCGGGCACGGGCGGCGGTGCCGTGTGGCAGGCCGGCGGCCCCCAGCCGACGAGCGGGACGGTGGCGCCCGCGGCCAGGGCCCCGGTCAGGAACCGGCGGCGGGTCGTGCGTGCGGGCCCGTGAGCGTCACCTGCGCTGGTCATCGTCCCTCCCCCGATCGGGCGCGGCCCCGGCGCCCGCCCGGTCGGGCACGGTACCCGGTCGCCGGGCCGCCTGCCCGCCCTGCCTACCCTGTCTGCCCGCCCGGCCCGGCGAACCGGGTCGGCAGGATCGCGCCGGGCGCGGGCTTCCCGACCCGGTTCGTGGGCGCGGCGCCACCGGGGTCCCACCCCGGGCGCGGGCGAGGGGGAATCCGTGCCCCGGGGAGGGCGATGGGCTACCGTGACGCGTGCTGGCGCCCGCCCGAGGCGGGCCGCTCCGGCGGTGTGACCTGGTCCGCGCGCGGAGTTTTCCTCCGTTGCGCGCCGCGCTAGCATGTTCAGTCGGCTCTTGGCGCACCTGGCTGGCCCCTCGCGTCCTCGGCCACTGATCAGTTAGCACGTGTAGGAGCAACCCCCTGCCGAAGCCCAAGGAAGATGCGATCGTCCTGGAGGGGACGGTCATCGAACCCCTCCCCAACGCAATGTTCCGTGTCGAGCTGGAGAACGGTCACCGGGTCCTCGCCCACATCTCCGGCAAGATGCGCATGCATTACATCCGCATCCTCCCTGGTGATCGAGTGCAAGTGGAGCTCACGCCCTACGACCTCAGCCGAGGTCGCATCACCTATCGCTACAAGTGACGGGAATCATGAAGGTTCGTCCGAGCGTCAAGAGAATCTGTGAGAAGTGCAAGGTGATCCGCCGCCACGGCCGTGTGCAGGTCATCTGCCCCAACCCGCGCCACAAGCAGCGTCAGGGCTAGAGGAGAGACATGGCACGCATCGCCGGCGTCGACATCCCCCGCGAGAAGCGGCTGGAGATCTCGCTCACCTACATCTTCGGCATCGGGCGCACCCGTAGCCAGGAGATCTGCACCGCCCTCGAGATCGATCCCGACACGCGGGTCCGCGACCTGACCGACGACGAGGTCGCCCGCATCCGCAACCACATCGAGGCGACCTTCAAGGTCGAGGGCGACCTGCGCCGCGAGGTCCAGCAGGACATCAAGCGGAAGATGGAGATCGGCTGCTGGCAGGGGCTCCGCCACCGTCGCGGCCTCCCCGTGCGCGGCCAGCGCACCCAGACCAACGCCCGTACCCGCAAGGGACCCAAGAAGACGGTCGCCGGCAAGAAGAAGGCAAGGAAGTAGCGCACAGATGGCCAAGCCCAAGTCCGCCGGTGGTCGCAGGCCCCGCAAGCGTGAGCGCAAGAACGTCGGCTACGGCGTCGCGCACATCAAGAGCAGCTTCAACAACACGATCATCAGCTTCACCGACCAGGAGGGCAACGTCCTGTCGTGGGCGTCGGCCGGCAACGTCGGGTTCAAGGGCTCCCGCAAGTCCACCCCCTTCGCCGCCCAGACGGCCGCCGAGGCGGCCGCCCGCCGGGCGATGGAGCACGGCGTGCGCAAGGTCGACGTGCAGGTCAAGGGCCCGGGCTCGGGGCGTGAGACCGCCATCCGCTCGATCCAGAACGCCGGCATCGAGGTGACCGGCATCAAGGACGTCACCCCTGTCCCCCACAACGGCTGCCGCCCGCCCAAGCGGCGGCGTGTCTGAGGTAACCACGCATGTCCCGCTACACCGGCCCCAAGGCCCGAGTCTCCCGCCGCCTCGGCACCAACATCTGGGGTACCTCGGGTGAGAACCGTGCGCTCGAGCGCCGCCCCTACCCCCCGGGCGAGCACGGTCGCAGCCGGCGCCGCAACGCCAGCGAGTACCTGCTCCAGCTGCAGGAGAAGCAGAAGGCCCGCTTCACCTACGGCCTGAACGAGCGGCAGTTCCGCAACCTCTACGAGGAGGCGTCCAAGCGCAAGGGCGTCACCGGCGAGCTCATGCTCCAGCTGCTCGAGCGCCGGCTCGACAACATCGTCTACCGGGCCGGCTGGGCGTCGACCCGGCCCCAGGCACGGCAGTTCGTCAACCACGGCCACGTCGAGGTCAACGGCAGGCGTGTCGACATCGCCAGCTTCCGGGCGCGCAAGGGTGACGTGGTGAGCCTGCGGGGCAAGGCCCGCCAGATGATCCAGATCCAGTGGAACCGTGACGTGCTTTCCCGCACGCCACCCCCGTGGCTCGACTCCGAGAACGAAGGGCTCTCGGTGAAGGTGCGCGAGTACCCGCTGCGCGAGCACATCGACGTGCCCGTGCGCGAACAGCTCATCGTCGAGCTCTACAGCAAGTGAGCCAGGGGGCCTCGCCCCCGACATCCGAGCAAACCACCCGGGGGCTCCGGTCCCCGACATCCCCCTATCCGGGGGCTTCGCCCCCGCTCCAATCCGGTCGGAGGCCTCGCCTCCGACACAGTCAGTTACGAGGGAGCCTTCCCATGCTGGTCATGCAGCGCCCGACGGTCGAGCCGATCGCCGAAGAAGAGAACAACCGCCAGCGATTCGCCCTCGGCCCGCTCGACCCCGGCTTCGGACACACGATCGGCAACTCGCTGCGGCGCACGCTCCTGTCGTCGATCCCCGGTGCGGCGATCACGCAGGTGCGCTTCGACGACGCCCTGCACGAGTTCGACACCATCCCCGGTGTGGTCGAGGACGTCACCGACATCATCCTCAACCTCAAGGACATCGTGCTGATCAGCCACAGCGACGAGCCCGTCACCCTGCGGCTCGACGTGCGTGGCCCGGCCGACATCTGCGCCCGCGACATCCAGCTCACCTCCGACATCGAGATCCTCAACGGCGACCTGCACCTGGCGACGCTCAACAAGTCGGGCCGCATCGCGGTCGACATCACCGTGTCCAAGGGCCGGGGCTACCGGTCGGCCGACGCCAACAAGGCGTCCGACACCATCGGCGTGATCCCGGTCGACTCCATCTTCTCGCCGGTGCGGCGGGTGGCGTTCGACGTCGAGCCGACCCGGGTCGAGCAGTCGACGGAGTTCGACCGCCTGGTCATCGACATCGAGACCGACGGCTCGATCAGCCCCCGCGACGCGCTCGCGTCGGCGGGCGACACGCTGCGCTCGCTGGTCGGCCTGGTCGCCGACATGAGCGAGGAGCCGCAGGGCCTGGAGCTGGGCGAGCTGGCCGTGACCAGCGCCGGGTCGCCCGACCTCGACCTGCCGATCGAGGATCTCGACCTGTCCGAGCGGCCCCGCAACTGCCTGAAGCGGGCCCAGGTGAACTCGGTGGGCGAGCTCGTCCAGAAGACCGAGGACGACCTGCTGGCCATCACCAACTTCGGCCAGAAGTCGCTCGACGAGGTCATCGCCAAGCTCGACGAGCGCGGCCTGTCGCTGCGTACCAAGGACTGAACAGGACCATGCCCGCAACCCCGAAGAAGGGCCGCCGTTTCGGCGGCAACGCCGCCCACCAGCGCCTGATGATGGCCAACCTGGCGGCGAGCCTGTTCGCCGCCGAGGGCATCGTCACCACCGAGGCCAAGGCCAAGGCGCTACGCCCCGTGGCCGAGAAGCTCATCACGAAGGCCCGCAAGGCCGACGCCGATCCGGACGTGAAGCTGCACCAGATCCGTCAGGTCGTGTCGTACCTGGGCGACCGGGAGATGACCCACAAGCTCTTCAGCGAGATCGGCCCCCGGTACGCCGACCGCAACGGCGGCTACACGCGCATCCTCAAGTTGGGGCCCCGCCACGGCGACAACGCGCCCATGGCGCGCATCGAGCTCGTCTGAGAGGCCCGAGCGGATAGGGCGCTCGCCACGGCCTACGCGTGGGGATTTGGCATGAAAGCACCAGCTCCACAGCTCGGCCGACAGGCAACGCAGCACGGTGACACGCGCCGGCGTGACCTATCGGCGCACGCTCTGAGGGCGATGCCCCACCGGGTCGTCCACCCCCGGGCGTGACGTTGTTCGACAGCTCCGAGACACCGGCGGCCCCCGAGGGGCCGCTGGTCCGCGTGCGGATGGTCGTCGCCTACGACGGGTCGGGGTTCCACGGGTTCGCGCCCAATCCCGGGGTGCCGACCGTGGGTGGCACCCTGCGGGATGCGCTGGAGAAGGTCCTCCGGACCGACATCGAGCTGACCTGCGCCGGCCGCACCGACACCGGGGTGCACGCCTGGGGGCAGGTGGTGAGCTTCGACGCGCCGGCCGACCGCCTCGACCCCCTGCTCCTCGGCCGGTCGCTGAACCGGCTGTGCGGGCCGGCCATCGCGGTGCGGGAGGTCGCCGTGGCGCCCGAGGGGTTCGACGCCCGCCGCTGGGCCACGGGCCGCGTGTACCGCTACACGGTGCTCAACCGCCCGGCGCCCGACCCGTTCCTGGCCTCCACCAGCTGGCACGTGGACGAACCGCTCGACCTCGACCTGCTGCGCCTGGGCTGCGATCCGCTCGTCGGCGAGCACGACTTCTCGGCCTTCTGCCGCCGGCCGAAGCACCGCGACGGCAGCGAGGCGTCGCTGGTGCGCAACGTCCGCCGGGCGGGCTGGACCGACCTGGGCGACGGGGTGCTGCGCTTCGAGATCGAGGCCAACGCCTTCTGCCACCAGATGATCCGCAGCGTCGTCGGCACCCTGGTGGACGTCGGCCTGACCCGCCGCCACGCGGGCGAGCTGCTCGGCATCATGGCCGGCCGCGACCGCTCCCGGGCGTCGAACCTCGCCCCGCCGCACGGCCTGTGCCTCTGGGCCGTGAAGTACCCGGCACGGGTCTGAGCCGTCGGCGCGACGGCGGCCAGGCTCGGCAGGAAGCGACGAACTGGGGAGCCAGGCGTCGCAGCGCCACAACACAGGTGACCGCGCGGAATCACTGTCGACGAGGTCGGACCGGCCGTCGTTCTCGCGGCCGGGCGGCGTCGTCGGTCGCGGCGTCCGGCTCGCTGTCACACCCAGGCGCGAAGATGTCGGCATGCGCGTGGAGTACGACGAGAAGAAGTTCACCGAGTTGCTTCTCCACGTCGCCGAACGACTCCGGCGCGACCGGGCGGGCGGCGCGACGAAGTTGAACAAGGTCCTGTTCTTCGCCGACTTCGCGCATGTCAGGCGCACGGGAGCACCCATCACAGGTGCCGCCTACCAGAAGCTGCCCCAAGGGCCCGCACCGCGACGACTGAGGCCCGTGCGTGACGCGCTGCTGGCGAAGGGTGAAGCCGAGCTGGTGAGGGAGGAGTTCCTCGGGGCGCCATCCGAGTACGACTTCGTCTCCGGCCCGCTCGCGGCGGCGATATTCGGGTTCCGGGAGTTCGACAACCTGTCGTACGAGCTCGTGCCCGCGGTTCGCAGCTACACGATCGTCGACCCGTGTTTCGGCCCTGTGGTGTTCGTGGGTGTCCTTCTCGCGGACGGCATCGTGGAGATCGTCGACTTCAGCGACGATCCGGACTACTGGGCCACGACGATCCAGCGTGAGCTCCCCGTGTCTCACAGCTCCTCGCGGCGCTGCATCTGGTTGAACAGCACCCACCCCGGCAGCACCGGCAGCCAGAACGTCAGCAGGCGGAACGTCAGCACCGCGGCCACCGCCCGCGAGTCCGCCATGCCGTAGCCGCCGAGCAGGCCCACCAGCGCCGCCTCGAACGCGCCGAGGCCGCCCGGGGTCGGCGACACCGACCCGAAGGCGGCCGCCACCAGGTAGGCCGCCCCGACCTGGGGGAACGACAACCCGCCGCCGAACGCGGTCACCGTGGCCGCCAGGGCGAGGATGTAGGTCATCGTGACGCCCACCGACCCGCCCAGCAGGGCGAACACCCGCCACGGGTCGGTCACGACGTCGGTCAGCGACCCCGCGGCCTTGCGGGCCTGCGCCAGCAGCGGCGGCACGACCCGCTGCCGCAGCGCCGGCACGAGCCCGATCGCCAGGCCGCTCGCCGCCAGCGCCACCGCCACCACGATCAGGGCCGTGCTCACGTCGGGCAGCGAGAACCCGCCGACGCCGCTGGTGCCGGTCCAGGCCACGAAGGCGGCGAGCAGCACCATGTGCACCGCCAGCCCGCCCAGCATGTTGAGGCCCATCGACGTGGCCGCCACGGTGGGCGCCACGCCGGACCGCTGGAGGAAGCGCACGCCGACGGCGAGCGCGCCGGTGTTGGCCGGGGCGATGCGGCTCGCGAACGACGACGCCACCTGCATCCGCAGCGCGGGCAGGTAGGGCACCGGCTGGGGTACCGAGCCGAGCAGCGCCACCGCCGCGAAGACGTACGTGCCCACCGACGCCGCGGTGGCCGCCACCAGCCACCACCAGTGCGCCTCGGCGGCGGCGCCCGCCGACCGCTGCACGTCGGCGAGCTGGGGCAGCAGCACGTAGAACGCCACCGCCACGGCCACGATCGACACGGCGGTGCGGGGCCTGAGCCGCTCCAGGCGCACCAGCGGTGCCGGGGCGGCCCCGGTGACGTCCCGGACGTGGTCGCGCAGGCCGGGTAGCAGGTCCTTGTCGCCCCGGATGGCCCGGCGCGTCGACCCCGGCAACGCCAGCGGTTGCAGCCACGGGAGCGCGGCGGCCACCTCCCCGGGCCCGAGGGCCTCGGCGGCGGCGTCGACGGCGGCCTCCGTGCCCACCACCGCCGCCGTGGCCACGAGGAGCTGGGCCGTGTCGCGGGCCATGTCGCGCTCCGGGGCGGCCACCCGGGCGTCGTCGAAGCCGCCGAGCACGGCGTGGCCGTCGGGGGTGATCACGAAGCGCCGCAGGTTGAGCGCGCGGTGGGCGACGCCCGCCCCGTGCATCCGGCCGACCTGGCGCCAGGCGTCGACCAGCGGCGCACCGGCCAGATCGTCCGCCGCCACCTCGGCCGCGGGGTCACCCTCGACGTGGTCGGCCAGCAGGCCGACCGCACCCTCCGGCGAGGCCACGACCGCACGCACCCCGGCCACCCGCACCCCGGCCGCCTCGGCCAGCGCCTGGGCGAGCGCCTCGTGCTCGACTCGGCGCTGCACGCTGCTGAACGGCCGGTCGGTCTCCCGCGAACGCAGCCGCACGTAGCGCCACAGGCGGTCGAGCAGGTCGGCAGACCGGTCGCGGGACGTGCGGACGGTGAGCGCCAGCCGCCGCCCCGCCGCGGTCCGCACCGCGTAGGTCAGGGGGTCGGTCGCCGGAAGCTGCTCGACGGCCGCCAGCGGACCCGCGCAGTGGAGCATGGCCGCCAGCTCGCCGGCGGACGGGTCGGTGCCCGGCGTGCCGATCGCCACCAGCGCCGCGCTGCCCACGATCAGCCCGACGGCCAGCGCGAGCACCATGTCGAAGGCCGGCTCGCCCGACGACACCAGCCGCAGCAGCACCAGCACCCCCACGCCGCACCACAGCGCCCGGCGCCAGGCCTGCGACAGCCACGGCGAGCCGATCACCACCATCGCCGCCACCGAGGCGATCAGGGGCGAGGTGGCGAAGCGGGGGTCGGTGACCACCACGGCGCCGCCGGTGTCCTCCCGCACCCGGTCGACGAGGCCCCGGTCGGCCAGGGCGCCGTCGAGGGCCAGCATCGCCCACGACGCGACGTTGCTGCCCACGAGCAGGGCGAGCGCCCGCCGGTAGCGCCGCCGCAGCGCGAGCACGGCCATCGCCAGCAGGGGGAGGGCGCCGGCCAGCACGAACGCCAGCGCGGTCAGGACCTCGGCCACCCGGTCGGGAATGCGCTCGTACGCCTCCACGATGTCGGCCTCGGCCCCGACCACGGTGTTGCGGGCCATGGTCGCCGCCAGCAGCCCGGCGCCCAGCAGCGCCAGCCCCACGAGCAGCCGCAGCACGTCGCCGGGCGCCCGCTCGCGCGGCTGGGGGCGGAGGGACAGCACCGGTGCGTCGCCGTCGGTGCCCGGCGGGCGCTGCGGCACGACGTCGTCCGGCTCGCCCTGGTCGCCGGGCGCCCCCGGAGGGACCGCGTCGTCGCTGGTCGTCGCTATGGGGCCATGGTTGTAGCCGAGTGCGGACGGCGACGCACGCCGCCCGCCGGGCGGTCGGGCACGGTCAGCGGTCGTGGAGCGGGTCGATGGTCCCGATGGCGATCGAGGCCGCCAGGCCGCAGAGGATGCCGAGCCCGGCACCGCCCACCACGTCGAGCGGCAGGTGGGCGCCGTAGTAGACGCGGGCGAACGCGACGCCGCACGCCAGCGTGAACGGCAGCCAGCGCCAGCGGTGGGGCAGCAGCGGCGTGAGGACGGTGGCCACCGCGAAGGCGACGGTGGCATGGCCCGACACGAACCCGTGGCCCTCCAGCCCCGATTCCCGGAGCCGGACCGTGTCGAGCAGGTCACCGGGCCGCCCCCGGTCGATCGCCCGCTTGACCACCCTGGCCAGGGTCCAGGCGAGCAGCACCGTGGCGACGGTGGCGTACACAGGCCGCCGCCGCCGGGTCACCAGCCAGGCGACCACGGCGCCGCCGACCAGCATCCAGAAGCTGCCGAGCTGCATGACCGGCCAGATCGGCCACCGCAGTGCGTCCGGCAACCCGTTGACGGCCTCGAACACGTCGATCTCCCAGCCCGGCACCGTGTCGACCCGATCGGACAGCAGCAGCGTGCCGAGGCCGAGGAGGCCGACGCCCGCCGCCGCCTCGGTCGCGTGGCGGCCCCACGGGCGGGCGCCCGCCAGGCGGGCGGCCCGGCTCGCCGGTTCCGCCGCCGGTGGTGGATCGCCCCGACCGGGGACGGCCACCTCAGTGCCCGCCGGGGTGGGTCGCGCCCCCCAACGGGTCGTGGTCGGTGGGGATGTCCAGCGCAGCGGCCGGCTGCACCACCCGGCGGTCCGGGGGGTGCGCCACGTCGGGATCCTTGTGCTCGTAGTCGAGGGCGTGGAGCACGAGGCGCATCGACTCCAGCCGCGCCCGGCGCTTCTCGTTCGAGTTGATGACGGTCCAGGGGGCGTCGGTGGTGTCGGTGTAGAAGAACAGGGCGTCGCGGGCCTCCGTGTACTCGCCGAAGCGGTCGATGCTGGCCTCGTCGATCGGCGACAGCTTCCAGCGTCGCAGCGGGTCGGAGCGGCGGGACTCGAACCGGGCCCGCTGCTCGGACTCCGATACGGCGAACCACAGCTTGAACAGGAAGATCCCGCTGTTGACCAGCGATCGCTCGAAGCCGGGAGCCTGGCGCATGAACTCCATGTACTCGCGGGGCGTGCAGAAGCCCATCACCCGCTCGACGCCGGCGCGGTTGTACCAGGACCGATCGAACATCACGATCTCGCCCGACGTGGGCAGGTGGGTGACGTAGCGCTGGAAGTACCACTGGCCGCGCTCGGTCTCGTTGGGCTTGGTGAGCGCCACCACCCGCCCGCCCCGCGGGTTGAGGTTCTCGGTGAAGCGCTTGATCGTCCCGCCCTTGCCGGCGGCGTCGCGGCC
Organism: Acidimicrobiales bacterium; assembly: GCA_035693765.1. Classification (GTDB taxonomy): domain Bacteria; phylum Actinomycetota; class Acidimicrobiia; order Acidimicrobiales; family VFJN01; genus ZC4RG19. The sequence goes on along the minus strand of DASSGC010000804.1, from coordinate 3,334 downwards.
CTCGAAGAGGATCACGATGCGCAGCCCTTCCTCGCGCACGTGCCGCTGGAGCTTGAGCAGCTCGATCTGCAGCATGCGCAGCTCGGCCTCGTACTCCCGCTGCCGGAGGCGCCCCTCGTAGGGCGGGCGCTCCTCCATGTCACCGATCGACAGGCGCTTCGACAGGCGCTCTTCGGCCATGCGTCAGCTCCGATCAGGCGGGAGGGCCGGGCCTGCCGGACAAGGTAGCGGGCACGGCCGCCGCCCTCACGGGATCGGCAGGTGCTCGTCGTCGGGGACGCCGAAGCCGAGGTTGAGGCACGACCCGATGGCCACGCCCAACCCGGCGCCGCAGATCACGTCGAGGGGGTTGTGGGCGCCGACGTAGACCCGGCCCACCATGACGAGCCCGACGAGCACCCAGGCGAGGGGCCGCCAGCCGCGTGGCAGGTAGGGTGCGACGAGGCAGGCGAGCGCGGCGATGAGCACGGCGTGGCCCGAGACGAAGCTCTCGCCGCCGCTCGGGACGTCGCCCCGCAGGTCGGCGTCCGCGCCGATCGTGGCGCCCGGCCGCTCGCGGCTCACCATCGCCTTGACGACCCGTTCGAGCACCAGCTTGGCGACGGTGGCCGCCAGCACGGCGAGCGCCAGGCGCCACCGCCGGAACAGGGCGGCGACGATGGCCACCAGCGGGCCCACGAGCACGGCGCCGACCTGCTGGAACGGCCACATGATCGGGTAGAGCCAGCCCGGGAGCCCGTTGACGGCCTCGAACGCGTCGCGCTCGAGGCCCCCGACCTCGCCGTCGCGGACCGCGACCAAGCCCAGGGCCAGCACGACCAGGCCGGCCGCCGCGGCCCAGGCGTCGGCGGGACGCCGCACCAAGCGCCCGGCGGTGGTCGTGTCGACGTCGCTCATCCGCCCGTGCAGGTCTCGCCGGCCCCGCACAGCGCGAGGCCCGTATCGGCGTGGATCCGGTCGGCGAGCTTGGCGCGCTCGATGAACCCGATCGCCGACTCCGCGCCGAACACGAGGCCGGGGTCGGCGCTGGACCCGAACTCGAAGTCGTACGTCACGCAGCCGCCCTCGAACAGGTAGTAGCGCGTCCCCCGCAGGCCGGGGTCGACCTCACGGGGCTGCTCGTAGCGGTCGGTGCCGACCTCGTCGCTGGCGACCGGCGTGGCGCCCGACACGTCGCACTCCCCGGCGGGACGCAGCGTCACCTCGACCACGCGGTCGCCGGGGTCGGCGTCGTCGACGAGCCAGAACCGCCCCCGGTCCCGCTCGACGTCGGCGTTCCCCGCCGACCAGCCCACCGGGACGGCGCCCAGGCAGGGCACGAGCGTGGCGGAGGGGACGGACTGGGCCATCAGGATGGTCAGGTTGCCGGTGTCGCACCGGGGCGAGCCCTCGACGGCCAGGTCGTGGGTGGGAGTGAACAGGTTGAACGCCGACACGGCCGCCAGCACCAGCACGACGGCGAGGCCGGCCGCGAGCGCGATCCGGCCGAGGCTCCAGCGCTGCAGCGACACGGGCGGCCGGGCGGGCGCCAGGCGGCGGAACTGGCCGAGGATGTCGCGGCCGTCCTGCTTGAGCACCGACCGGAGCTGGGTGGGGCTGGCCACGCCGCGGGCCGCCGCGAACGCCTCGCCCAGCTCGTCCTCGCTGAACTGCAGCAGCGCCCGCCGGTACACCCGCTCGGCGTCGCAGCGGACGGCCAGCACGAGCATCATGTTCCCGAGGTCGACCGCCTGCCGCCACGGCGACGGGCGCACCTGGGCGAACGCCGGGTCGATCATGAACAGCTCGCCGTCGCGGACCATGAGGTTGGCGGGCTTGATGTCGCGGTGGGCCAGGCCGGCGTCCCACAGCACGCGGACGAGCCGCAGGCCCTGGTCGATGATGTCGTCGTCGACCTCGGCGTCGCCGATCTCGACCGCGCCCTCGATGAAGCTGGTGATCAGCATGTACTCGCGGTCGGGGGTGATCTCCACGATGCCGTAGGGGGCGGAGGTGGGGATGCCGGCGTCGCGCATGAGGCGCAGCGTGTAGTCCTCGTACTCCACCAGCCGCCGGATGCTCTCGAAGCGCACCTCGTCCTCGAGCTTGCCGTAGAGCACGCGCCGGCCCAGCTTGTAGAACCGGTCGGCCCGGACGTGGTTCATCGCGAAGAGCTTGGCGAACAGGGGCTGCTCCGCCTCCTCGCCGGTCACCGGGTCGAGCACCCGCAGCCGCAGCGGGGTCGAGCCGGCGGACCCCTCCAGGCCCACCGGCTTCGCCTCCACCACGGTCACGCCGAGCTGGTCGGCGATCGCCCGGCGGATGGCCTCGCCCCGGGCCCCGGTCACGTCGAGGTGCGCCGTCTTGCCGCCGCGGTAGGCCACCGGCACGGCGTCGTCGGGCGTGAACCAGCGGAACGCGGCGTAGGGCGGCGCGATGCCGAGCGCCACGCCGAGGAGCACGTCGAAGGGGTGGTCGATGCCCAGGTAGAGGCGGGCGAGGGCGGCGACCGCCAGCACGGCCGCGGCGACCGCCTGGGCTCGGCCCCGGGCCCGGCCCGCCGGGACCAGCCCGTGGATGATCGCGACCAGCACCGCGGCCAGCACGAGCACCGGGGCCGACGGCGCGGAGTAGCCGGCCCACCGGCCGACGATGGTCACGTCGTAGGGGCGGGGCCGGGCCAGCGCCTGGAACAGGCCCATGGCCACGAGCTCGACGACGACGATGCTGCCGAGGTAGGTGAACAGGTGGCGCCAGCGCTTGAACACCATCAGCGCGACCAGCACGGCGAGGGCGACGACCGTTCGGGTCCAGCCGGTGATCAGCCGGTCGACGAAGCGGGCGAGGTCGGTCAGCCAGTCCGTCCGGGCCGAGGCCAGGACCCGGAGGACCGCCGTGTCGGCGACGCTGGTCGCGTGGCGGGCGGTCGGCGAGGCCAGCAGGATGGCGAGCCACAGCACCAGCAGGCCCAGGAGCGCGAGCCACGTCCTGGCGGCCCGGCCGAGGTGGCGGGGGAGCGGCGGGGCGGCCCCGGTCGGCCGGCGCCGGCGGCGCTGCCGGGCGATCCTGATGCGCCGCTCGCGCTCCGTGCCCTCGGCAGGGGCGGCGGCGCGGGCCTGCGGGTCGGTGGCCGGCGGTGGGGTCGGGGCGACGGTCGGGCTGGCCGGCGGGGATCGTGGCTGGGTCCGGTCGCCGTCGGCGCCCGCGTCGGGCCGTGTGGCGACGGGCGGGCCGGTGTCGTGCGGTGTGGTGTCGGGCGGTGTGGTGTCGGGCCGTGTGGCGGCGGGTGGGCCGGTGTCGTGCGGTGTGGCGTCGGGCCGTGTGCCGGCGGGCGGGCCGGTGTCGGGCGGTGTGG
>DASSGC010000803.1:0-3217 GCA_035693765.1 Acidimicrobiales bacterium | reverse complement strand
GACTTCCAGGACTTCGCCATCATCGGAGATGCCGAGGCCAGCATCGACGGCGGGATCCTCGTCCTGCGGGTCGACCTGCGCCCGCCCGAGGCCAAGGGCGGCGCGCCAGACTGAGCGCCCGCGAGCCGGAGCCTACGGTCTGTATGGGGTGTCTCCGTGGCTGTACCGGCCACGAGAAGTTGTGCCGGACGCGGTGGAGGCCTGGGTGGGGTGACGTTTGTGGAGGCCACGCTGTCAGGCCGGCGAGGCGGGTATCGGGGCCGCCAGGCGTCCGCACCGACGTCGCCTGGACAGGGCAATGTGAGCGCATGCGGAAGCAGGCTGGGGTTGTCGTCCTCCTTCTCGCCGTCGTCGGCGGATGCATGGACTCCGACTCACGCGGGGACGAGTGGTCCGCGTCGGAACACGTGCCGGACGACTCGGTGGAGCCGATCGAGGGGGACTACTCCGATGGGACCTGGGGGGTGTACGTGGACACCGAGGGTCGAATCTGCGGCGCGACGCAGTCAGCTGACGCAGCGTCAGGAGTCTGCGGGTCCATGGATGACCTGGCTGTGACCCTGCACGACACCGACGGGCAACCCGTCGTGTTGTTCGGCATGGTCCCCGAGGGCACCGAGGGCATCAGCACGCCTGACGCACAGGAATCCAGGACTCCTGACATGGTGTGGTGAACGCCCTGGTCGGGCGGGCGGTATCCGTCGTCGGCGTCCGTGTGGCGACGATAATAGATGATGTGTCCGGGTGTGAGGTGTTGGTGGGTGCTGGACTGGCCGGTGTGCACCGAGGTCAGCCGTTGCCGCTTCACCCGGCCGGATCGGTGCGGGTCTCGGATGCCGCCGATGTGGTCGAGAACGACGAGGGCGGCGCGGTGTTCGTGTGGGGGATGGCGGCGTCGTGCTGGGACGCCGGCGACGTGGTTGCCCGGCGGTTGGCGGCGGTGCAGTTGGTGGTGACGGGTGCGGCGACCCAGGTCGAGGTGGGCGCCGCGTTCGGAGCGGGTGAGGCGACGGTGCAGCGCTGGATGGCGGCGTGGCGCCGGGACGGGCTGGGGGGCCTGGTGCCGGCTCGGAAGGGCCCGAGGGGCCCGTCGAAGCTGACGGCGGAGCGGGTGGCGGGGATCGGGGCGCTGCGGGCCGAGGGCGCGTCGATGGACGCGATCGCGGCGGCGACCGGCGTGAGCCGGAACTCGGTGTCGCGGGCGTTGGCCGAGCCGCCGGCCCCGGTGCCTCCGGAGCCGACGGTGGCGGTGCCGGGTGGCGGCGGGCAGAGCGACAGCGGGTCGCAGCTGGTGCCGCTGGCCCGGCCCGAGCCTCGTGAGGAGGAGCGCCAGGCGGCCCGCCGCGGTGAGCTGGCCGAGGCCGAGCCGGTGATCTGCGAGGGCGGGTCGTTGCCGCTGGCGGGGGCGTTGTTGGTTCTGCCGGCGTTGGCCGCCACCGGTCTGGTGGGCTGTTTCGAGGAGGTCTTCGGCAAGACCCGGGCGGCGTTCTACGGGCTGCGCAGCCTGGTCCTGGCGGTCGTGTTCGCCGTGCTGGTGGGCGAACCCCGGGCCGAGGGGCTGACCCGCATCGACCCGGTCGACGCCGGCCGGCTGCTGGGCCTGGACCGCGCCCCGGAGGTCAAGACGCTGCGCCGCCGGATGCAGAAGCTGGCCATCCTCGGCCGCAGCGACCGGTTGATGATGGCGCTGGCCCGCCGGCATGTCGCCGCCCACCCCGACGCCACCGGCGTGTTCTACGTGGATGGCCACGTGCGCGCCTACCACGGCGGGGCCGAGTTGCCCAAGGCGCACGTGACCCGCATGCGGCTGTCGATGCCCGCGGCGGTGGACACCTGGGTGGCCGACGCTTTCGGTGACGGGGTGCTGTGCTGGACGGCGCCGCCGCCGGCGTCGCTGGTCGGCGAGCTGGCCCGAGTGGCCGAGGTCATTCGCGACCTGGTCGGGGCGGACCGCCGTCCCACCATCTGCTTCGACCGGGGCGGGTGGAGCCCGAAGCTGTTCGCCGGGCTGGTCGCCGCCGGGTTCGACGTGTTGACCTACCGCAAGCAGCCGGTGACCGCCGAGCCCCGCCGTGCCTTCACCGAGCACACCCACCTCGATGAGGCGGGGCGGACCCACCGCTACCTGCTCGCCGACCGCCGGGTCCGCATCGCCTGGCGCGACGGCACCCGCCGGCGCCGCTTCGCCTGCCGCCAGATCACCCGCCTCGACCCCGACAGCGGACATCAGACCCACATCGTGACCACCCGCGGCGACGACGCCGCCGTGATCGCCCACGCCATGTTCTCCCGGTGGCGGCAGGAGAACCTGTTCCGCTACCTGCGGGCCCACTATGGCCTCGACGCCCTCGACAGCTACGCCACCGTCGCCGACGACCTCGACCGCAGCGTCCCCAACCCGACCAAGAAGACCGCCAGCGCCCGAGCCCGCGACGCCCGCCGCCAGCTCGCCGACATCGAAGACCGCCTCCCCGACGCCATGCCGGCCGACCTCGCCGAAGCCCACGCCAGCGCCGTCGCCTACGTCGAAGCGCTCACCGCCGAGGCTCGCGCAGTCCCCGCCCGGGTCCCCCTCGGCGACCTCCACCCCGACGCCGCCGTGCACGACGGCGAACGCAAGCGGCTCCACGACGCCATCCGCATGGCCACCTACAACGCCGAGACGGCGCTCGCCCGCCTTCTCGCCCCCCACTACGCCCGCGCCGAAGACGAAGCCCGCAGCCTGCTACGCGAAGCGCTCCGCAGCCCCGCTGACCTCCACATCGTCGGCAACGAGCTCCACGTCCGCATCAACCCGCTTTCCGCTCCCCGCCGCACCCGGGCCATCGCCGGGCTCTGCCACGACCTCAACACCACCGCCACCTACTACCCCGGGACACAACTCACCCTCCACTACAGCATCAAGAAGCCCTGAACCCCTCAGGAACCATTGCGCGTAGGTCAGGAGTCCTGGAATCGGTGGTTGCTACGCCGTCGAGCCTGGAGAGCCCCTGGTGGAGTCCAACCCTACGCGCATGTGCGAGCTGCTGGTCGGTCTGCCGGAGGTGACCGTGTTGGGCGTCGAGGGCCTGCCCGACGGCCCGGTGCGGGTCGTCATCGAGTCGCGGGTGGATCAGGGCTGGTGCGCCGAGTGCGGCTGCCGGGCGGTGGTCAAGGACCGGGCGAACGTGGAGCTGGTGGATCTGCCGTGCTTCGGTCGTCCGGCCCGTCTGGTGTG
>DASSGC010000802.1:0-10048 GCA_035693765.1 Acidimicrobiales bacterium | reverse complement strand
GAGCTGCTCGCCGATCTCCCGGTAGGTGTGACCCCGGGCGACGTACTGCAGCACCTCGCGCTCGCGCTCCGACAGCGGTTGGAGCGGCCCGGCCGCCTTGGCCATCCGCCGGAACTCGCCCAGCACGAGCGTGGCCAGCGCGGGCGAGAACACGGGCTCGCCCCGCGCCGCCCGCCACAGCTCGCGCCGCAGCTCGTCGGGCGGGGTGCTCTTCACGAGGTAGCCGTTGGCCCCGGCCGAGATGGCGTCGAGCAGGTCGCGTTCCTGCTCGCTGACCGTGAGCATGACGATGGGGACGTCCTCGCCGCAGGCCCGGGCCACCTTCAACCCGCCCCCGCCCGGCATGTGCAGGTCGCACACGACCAGGTCCGGGGTGAGCGAGCGGATCGCCTCGATGGCCTCGTCCGCATCGCCGGCCTCGCCGACCACGTGGAAGTTCGACCCGAGGTCGGCCCGCAACCCCGACCGCCAGATCGGGTGGTCGTCGGCCACGACCACGCGCACGGCCTTGAGGTCGCTCATCGCCGGGCAGCGTAGAGCGTGTCACGCCGGCACGACGGGCACCCAGCACCGCACCTCGGCGCCCCGCCCCGGGCGGCCGTCGACCTCGACCCGGCCGCCCACCTCGGCGACCCGGCCCCGCACCGAGTGCCGCAGCCCCGCACCCTCGGCGACGCCGCCCGGGTCGAAGCCTGCGCCGTCGTCCTTGACCGAGCAGAACAGCTCGCCGTCGAGCGGCTCGGCGAACACGGTGACCCGTGACGCCCCGCCGTGCTTGCCGGCGTTGGCGAGCGCCTCGCCCACGGCCCCGGCCAGCGCGTCGGCGACCCGGTCCGGCAGCGCCGGTATGTCGGGGGCCAGCACGACCTGGGCGGTGACGCCGTAGCGGTCCTCGAACCGGGCCGCCGCGGCACGCAGGCGGGCGCCGAGGTCGCCGCCGCCGCCCAGCACCCCGGGTGTGCCGTAGAGGAACTCCCGCAGCTCGCGCTCCTGGTCGTGGGCTAGGCGGACGAGGTCGGGGTCCGCCGTGCGCCGCTGGACGATCGCGAGGGTCTGGAGGACGCCATCGTGGAGGGTGCGCGCCACCTCCTCGCGGGCCTGGGCCAGGGAGATCCGGCGCTCGGCCAGGCGGAGCCGGTCGGTCACGAACCCGGCGACCAGCCCGGCCAGGGCGTAGAGGACGATGGTCGACACGACGCCGACGGTGGTGCGCCGGGTCCAGGGATCGGGGCCGAGGATCTCGCCCACGCCGCGGGCGGCGCCGATGGCGACACCGGCCAGCACCCCGCCCCGCCACCGGAAGGCGATGCCGGCGGAGAGGATGCCGGCCAGGGGCCAGGCCGATCCCAACGTCTGCGGGTGGGGCACGCCGTTGTAGGCCAGCTCGTTGCCGACCTCGAGGGCCGCGGCCACCACCAGCTCCGCGGCCACGACCGGCACGGTGAGCAGGCGCCGCGGATCGGCGCTCAGCAGGGCCGTGTCGGTCACCGTCACCAGCAGGGCGGCGCCCATGAGCGCGAGCCGAGCGCCGGGCGGGCCCGGTCGTCGCCCAGCTCGGGCCGGTTGACCGCCAGGACCACCGCGGCCCAGGCCAGGGCCAGCCACCGGAACACGGCGATGCCGGTGAGCAGGCCGCGGACCAGCGCGTCCTCGCGGTCGTGGGACAGGGGCACGACCGGGTCCATCGCCCCAGTCTGTCCGGCCGGCGGCGCGGACCGATCGGTTCTGGTGACGGATCTGGTTGGCTCCCGACCGGAGACGTCACCGGAACCGGCAGGCAGGGGAATCCTCTTGGGGTGCGGCGGGTTGTGACGGCAGCATGACCGACGTGACCGCCGAGCCGATCGTCCGCGACGCCGAGTCGCCGGACGGGCCCGGGGGCACGCCCGACCCGGTCGACCCGCCCGGCGGGGTGTGGTCGCCGGGCCGGCGCCGGCTGACGGCCGCGCTCGTGCTCACGATCACGCTCGTCGCCTTCGAGTCGCTGGCGATCGCCACCGTCATGCCGGTCGTGGCCGACGACCTGGGTGGCCTCGGCCTCTACGGCTGGGTCTTCAGCGGCTTCTTCCTGGGCAGCCTGCTCGGCATCGTGCTCGCCGGCCGGGCCGCCGACCGGCTCGGCACCCGCCGGCCGTTCGCGGTCGGCCTGGCGCTGTTCGCCGCCGGGCTGATCGTCGGCGGCGCCGCGCAGTCGATGCCGATGCTGGTCGCCGGGCGTGTGGCCCAGGGCATGGGCGCCGGCGCCATCCCGGCCGTGGCCTACACGACCGTCGGCCGGAGCTATCCCGCGACCATCCGTCCCCGGGTGTTCTTCGTCTTCTCGACCGCCTGGGTGGTCCCCGGGGTGGTCGGCCCGGCGGCCGCCAGCGCCATCGAGGGTGCGGCGTCGTGGCGGGTGGTGTTCCTCGCCCTCCTGCCCCTCGTGGGGCTGGCCGCCGCGCTGGCCCTCCCGGTGCTGTCCGCCGGCGTGCCGGGCACCGCCGGTGACCGCGCCGCCGGCACGACCGTCGGCACGACCGCCGCGACCGCCGAGGCCCCGGCCGACGACGAGCGCCGGCGCGACGCGTTCGTGCTGGTGGCCGGCGTTGCCCTGGTGCTCGCCGGCCTCGGTGCCCACCAGGCGTGGCTGGCCGTCGCGCTCGTCGCGGCGGGCGGGCCGCCCGCGGCGTGGGCGTTCGTCCGCCTCGTCCCCGAGGGGACGGTCGCCCTGCACCGCGGCCTGCCGGCGGCGGTGGCGGCCCGCGGCATCCTGACCTTCGCCTTCTTCGGCACCGACGCCTACGTGTCGCTCGCCATCACCGACGCCCGCGACCAGCCGCTCTGGCTGGCCGGTGTCGCCCTCACCGGCGCCACCCTGGCCTGGACCACCGGCGCCTGGATCCAGCAGCGCCTGGTGGTGCAGCGCGGGCCCCGCTGGCTGGTGCGGCGGGGCCTCGCCGTCGTCGCCGCCGGCCTCGTCCTGATGATGGTGTCGCTCGGCCCCGTCCCGGTGGCGCTCGCCGTCGCCGCCTGGAGCGTGGGCGGGCTCGGCATGGGGCTGTCGTACGCCCCGATCTCCGTCACCGTGCTGGGCACTGCCGCACCGGGCCAGGAGGGGCGGGCGAGCGCATCGCTCCAGCTCACCGACGTGCTCGGCGTCTCGCTCGGCACCGGGATGGCGGGCGTGTTCGTGGCGCTGGGCGACGGGCGCGGCTGGGCCACCGGCTCGTCGCTGACGATCGCCTTCGTGGTCACGCTGGCGGCCGCGCTCGGCGGTGTCGCCGCCGCCGGCCGGTTGCCCCGCTCGCTGCCGGGCACGGCCGCGCCGTAGCGGGGCGGCGCGAGGCGGGGCGGGGCGAGGGCGCGGGCGGCGATCCTCCTCGGCCGGTCCTGCCGCGTCCCGCCGGGCCGCGGCAGGCGGTCAGGTCTTGGGCGTCTCGTTCAGGTGCTCGTTGGTGGCCCGGTACAGGTCGTAGATCTCCTTGCAGACCTGGCACATGGGCAGCTTCTTGGGGTCGCGCTGCGGGACGAAGGTCTCGCCGCAGAGGGCCTCGACGGGGAAGCCGTAGATGCGGGCCTCGGTCACCTTGGCCACCGCCGACTCGCCCGGATCGGTCTTCACGATGTGGGCGACCTTGGGCTTGCCGGTCTCGATGTCCTCGTCGGTGCGCTCGTCGACCCGCTCGTCGAGGTCGGGACGGGCGGTGGTCAGCGGGCCGGCCATCGGCTGCAGCCTAGTGCCGCCGTAGGGGACCAACGCCTCTGACACGCGGGTGCCGTCCTTCGTAGCGTCGGGGTGGCAGCGGCCGGACCGACCAACAGGGAGGCGTGGTGGAAGACCAGCAGCGCAAGCGCTCGCGATCGTCGGGGTCGTGCGGTGGCGGCGCCGTCTACGGGCTGGGGCTCATCGGGGCCGCGGTCCGGTTCTGGCAGCAGGCCGACGGCCTCGGGGAACACCTGGTCGGGCTGCTCAAGGCCCTCGTCTGGCCGGCGTTCCTGGTGTACGAGGCCTTCAAGGCCCTCGGCGCGTGACCGCGGGTCAGGACGCGGGCCGGCACATCATCGTCTGACCACCCGAGGCCAGCAGCGTGCCGGCCCGGTCCCACACCTGGCCGGTGGCGGCGGCCAGCCCGCCGGTGGCGACCGGCGAGGTGGTCTCGACCAGGAGCCACTCGTCGCCGGCCGGGCGGTGGAAGCGGACCGAGAGGTCGACGGTCACCGCCACGGCCTCGGGCGGGTCGACGTGGGCGTGGGCACGCGAGGCGGCCGGCCAGCCGTAGGTGTCGATGGGGATGAGCAGCCGGCAGGCGTCGACCCAGGGGTCGGCGAAGGTGGCGGTCGGACGGAAGCGGGTCCACGAGCAGGCGACCGGGTCGAGCGGACCGGGTGGGGGCCAGGAGCCGACCCAGTCGACCGGGTGCTGGTCGAGGTTGTCGAAGAACGGGAAGGGCGGCGGTCCCTGCTGGTCGGCGGGCAGGGCGGCGATCCGCTCGTCGCGGGACGGCACGTGCTCGACCGGCGGCACGTCCGGCGCCGGGCCGGCGTCGTGGTCGAGGGCGGCGCCCCCGGGATCGAGCCCCCACACCAGCGCCTCGAGGATGGGGCGGTCGCCCTGGGTGAGGCTGACCCGGGCGGAGGTGGCGAAGCGCGACGACCGGAGCGTGGTGACGGTGAGGTCGACCTCGTCGAAGGCGGCCACGCCGAGGAAGTGGGCGACGATGCTGGCCGGCCGGGCCCGGCCGGTGGCGAGCCCGGCGGCCCGGAGCGCCACCGACGCGACGTAGCCGCCGTTGGGCCCCCAGATCGCCCAGTCGGGGGAGAGCTTGGCCGTGTACCGGCTCGTGCCGTCGCCCGCGGCCTCGCCGCTGGGGACGACCCGGGAGTCGATCTCCAGGTCACCCACGGTCGACCCCGAGAGCGGCGAAGCCCTTGGCCACGTCGTCGAGGTGGTGCACCGGGTCGTGGATGAAGTAGCGGGCGAAGGTGTCGACGGTGAAGGTGACGCCGTCGCTGCGGTTGCCGGTGCGCTGCCACTGGTCGCCGGTGACGCCGTCGAAGCGGTCGGCGAGGGGTCCGGCGGCGGCGGCGATGTCGGCCGCCACGGTGGCCGGGTCCTGCTCGCCGTAGCGGCCCTCGACGGCGGCGACGTCCTGGTCCCAGTTGGCGAAGTCGGGGTCGTCCTCGGCCAGCATCAGGGCCAGGCGCTCGTCGTACAGGCGGAAGACGTCACGGATGTGGCACGCGTACTCCAGCGCCGACCACCGGTCGTGGGAGGGCCGGTCCGCCAGCCCGCCGGGCCGGGCCAGCACGTCGCGCCACGCGGCCGCCTGCTCCCGCACCATCTGGCCGACCCGCTCGCGCGGCACGGTGGCCGCCTCGAACCCGCACTCGTCGCACCGCCGGTCGAGCACCCAGGTCCAGTCCTTGGTATCGGGCTCGATCGCCATGGCGCCGACGCTACCGAGCGCCCGCCCGCCGACCGAGGCGTTTTCGGCCGCGCGCCGCACGCGCCACCCGCCGCGCGCCGCGCACCGTCGCGGGACGGGGACGGCGGGCCGCGGCCGGTTCACAGGTCGCGCTGCATGAGCACCAGATCGAGCCGCCGGCCGTGCTTCTCGCCGACGCCCGGCAGCCTCCCGACCTCGGTGAACCCGAGCCGGGCGTGGAACCGGACCGAGTCGACGTTGCTGCCGTCGATGCCGGCCACCATCACCCGGTGGCCGGCCTGGCGGGCCCGGTCGGCCAGGGCATCGAGCAGGCGCCGGCCGACGCCCTGGCCCCAGTGGTCCTCGCGCACGTGGACGGTGTGCTCGACGGTGGGCCGGTAGCCCGGCCACCGCCGGGTGTCGCGGAAGTCGCCGTAGGCCGCCCACCCGACCACCTCGCCCTCGCCGGTGGTCGCCACCAGCACCGGGTGTCCGGCTGCGGCCTGCCGGGCGAGCCAGGCGGTCCGCTCGGCCGGCGTGTGGGGCTGCTCGGTCCACTCGTAGGTGGTGGTGTCCAGCAGGGCGTTGGCGATGGCGGTGATGGCCGGCACGTCGCCCGGGAGGGCGTCGCGTATCTGCGTCATCGCAAAACTATACAGTCGTAGAGATATGGGCCGCCCCCGGGTCTTCGACCGCGACGACCTGGCCGTCGCCGGGCTGGCGGTCGTGGCCCGCGACGGCTGGGCGGCGGTGTCCGTCCGGGCGGTGGCCGCAGAGCTCGGCGTGACCCCGATGGCGCTCTACCGGGTCGTCGCCGACGCCCGGGCGCTCCGCATCGCCGTGGCCGACGCCGCCGCCGGGCCCCTAGTCAGCGGCACCGGCACCGGCACCGGCACCGGCGGTGCCGACGGCGGTGGCAGCGGCGATGGCGACGACCTGCTCGGCGGGCTGGAGCGGTGGGCGGTGGACGGCTACGCCCACCTCGGTGCCTACCCGGGGCTCGCCAGCTTCGTCCTCGCCACCTGGACCGAGCTGCCCGGCTGGCTCGACGTGGTGGAATCCCTCCTCGCCCGGGTCGCCGGCCACGGGCTGGCGGGCCCGGAGGCCGTGGCGCTCGTCAACGCCGTGTTCGCCTACGTCCTGGCCCGGGCCCAGCTCCGCGACGCCGCCGCGGCGGCGCCCCGGCGCCGCCTCGCACCGGTGGCGGCCGATCCCGACCGCTATCCCCGCATCGGCGCGACGCTCGACGAGTTCACCGTCGCCCGTACCGATCGCCACTTCCGGTACGGGCTCGCCGCGCTGGCGGCGGGCCTGCGGCTGGCTGCACCCGGCCCGCACGGGTAAGAACATGAGCGGATAGGTCACGCAGGCGCGTGTCACCGCGCTGCATTCCCGGTCGGCCGAGCTGTCGAGCTGGTGCTCCCACGCCAAATCGCCACGCGTAGGCCGTGGCGAGCGCCCTATCCGCTCGGCCTCGTAGGCCGGTCGTGCACGGCCGGTGGCACGCGGCGACCTCCTCCGCCCACCCGGGTCAGCGGTCGAGCCCCACCAGCAGGTGCCGGGCCGCGGCCGCCAGGGCCGTGCCGGCGGCCGACGGGGGCAGCCCGGCGAGGGCGTCCTCCGCCCGCTCCACGTAGGCCGTGGCCTCGGCCACCGCCTGGGCCACGCCGTCGCCCGCCCGCACCAGCGCCAGGGCACGGGCCTGGGCCTCGGCGGTGAGGGGCCCGCCCAGCAGCGCCCGCAGCTCGTCGCCGTCCGGACCGGCGAGGGTCCGGAGCACCGGCAGGTTGTAGATGCCCTCGGCCATGTCGTGGCCGGCGGGCTTGCCCAGCTCCTCGTCGGTGGCCACCACGTCGAGCACGTCGTCGACCACCTGGAACGCCAGGCCGAAGTGGAGCCCGAAGTCGGTGAGGGCGTCGATCTCGGGCCGCGGTAGGCCGCCCACGATGCCGCCGATCCGGCACGCGGTGGCGTAGAGGGCCGCCGTCTTGCCCTCGATCGCCACCCGGTAGTCGGGCTCGGTGCGGGTCACCTGGTAGGCGTGCTGCAGCTCGCGGACCTCGCCCTCGCACAGCCGGCCGATGGTGGCGGCCAGGAGGCCGGCCACCTCGGTTCCGAGCGACGCGGCCAGCTCCGACGCCCGGGCCAGCAGGAAGTCGCCCGAGAGGATGGCGCGCAGGTTGCCCCAGCGCGCGTTCACGCTCTCGACGCTGTGGCGCGTCTCGGCCTCGTCGATCACGTCGTCGTGGTGCAGCGAGCCCACGTGCACCAGCTCGCAGGCCACGCCGCCCGTCACGGCGTCGTCGGTCACCGCGGCGGGACCCGATCCGGCGGTCGACGAGAGGGCCGCCAGCACCGGCCGCAGGCGCTTGCCGCCGGCCATGACCAGGTGTGACGCCATCTCGGTCATGGCCGGGTCGGCGGACTCGACCGCCGTGGCCAGGCGCTTGTCCACCCGCTCGCGCAGGACGGCCATGCCGGGGAGGTCGAGCAGCGGGTTGGGGGGAGCCACGCCCAGACGCTACGGGAGGTGACCGGATAACTTCGACACCGGGGCGGATTTCCCGGGGGTAAGCGGATGTTCGAGCGGTTCACCAACCGGGCACGCCGGGTCGTCGTGCTGTCCCAGGAGGAGGCGCGGCGGCTCGGGCACGGCTACATCGGGACCGAGCACCTCCTGCTCGGGTTGCTGGGGGTCGACGACGGCGTGGGGGCGCGGGCGCTGGTGGCCTCGGGCGTCGACCTCGACGGGGCGCGGGCGCAGGTCGAGAGCATCGTCGGGCGGGGCGAGGCGCCGGTCTCCGGCCACGTGCCCTTCACCCCGCGGGCGAAGCGGGTGCTCGAGCTGGCCCTGCGGGAGGCGCTCCAGCTCGGCCACAACTACATCGGCACCGAGCACGTCCTGCTGGGCATCGTGCGCGAGGGCGAGGGGGCCGCGAGCCGGGTCCTGGCCGCCATGGGCGCCGTGCCCGCCGACGTGGACGCCCGGGTCAGGGTCCTGCTGACCGTGCCCCGTTCCGGAGCTGCGGGCGCCGCGGCGCCCGGTGCTGCAACGGCGGCGCCGGCGCCCGCCGGCGGCGTTGGCCTGCCCCTCGAGGGCGGCGAGGCGACGCTGCCCGTCCTCCGCCGGCTCACCCCGGCGGCCGTCCGGGCGCTGGCGGAGGCGGGGGTGGAGGCCGCCCGCCTGGGCGACGCGGGCGTCGGCGACGTGCACGTCCTGCTCGGCATCCTGGCCGAGGGCGGCGGGCGGGGGGCCCGGGCGCTCGAGGCCGTGGGCCTCACGCTGGAGTCGACGCGCGCCGCCGCCGAGCGGTACCCGGGGAGGGTGGAGGGCGCCGGCCCTCCGGTCCTGCTCGGGCCCGCGCTCGACGTGATCGAGCTGGCCCTGGTCGAGGCCGTCGCCGCCGGCAGCGACACCATCGACACCGACCACCTGCTGCTCGGCTTCGTGCGCCGCGCCGAGGACGGCACGGGCCTCGCCGGCCAGGCGCTGCCCGCCCTCGGGACGACGGCCGAGGCGATCCGGGCGGCGGTGGCGGGCCTCGACGAGGGTTGATCGGGCTTCGGTCACTCAGCGTGGGCATCCGCGCGCAATCCCGTTACGAACATCGCAGATCGTCGACCGGCGAGTTGCCGCAGGGGGGTGGGCTGTACACTCGCCCTACGGATCCCCCGACCGGCGGGAGGCAAGTCTTGTTCGAACGGTTCACCGACCGGGCGCGACGGGTCGTGGTACTGGCCCAGGAAGAAGCCCGGCTCCTCAACCACAACTACATCGGCACCGAGCACATCCTCCTCGGCCTCATCCACGAGGGCGAGGGCGTCGCGGCCAAGGCCCTGGAGTCCCTGGGCATCAGCCTCGAGGCGGTGCGCCAGCAGGTGGAGGAGATCATCGGCCAGGGTGGCTCCTCGCCCTCTGGGCACATCCCGTTCACCCCGCGGGCGAAGAAGGTGCTCGAGCTCTCCCTGCGCGAGGCGCTCCAGCTCGGCCACAACTACATCGGCACCGAGCACATCCTCCTCGGCCTCATCCGCGAGGGCGAGGGCGTCGCCGCCCAGGTGCTCGTGAAGCTGGGCGCCGACCTGTCCCGCGTCCGCCAGCAGGTCATCCAGCTCCTGTCGGGCTACCAGGGCTCGGGCGCGCCGCCCGGCGAGAAGGCCGGCGCCACCGCCGGGGGCAGCTCCACCGAGGCGCAGCCCACCGGGTCGCTGGTGCTCGACCAGTTCGGCCGCAACCTCACCCAGCTCGCCCGCGAGAAGAAGCTCGACCCGGTGATCGGCCGGGCGCGGGAGATGGAGCGGGTGATGCAGGTGCTGTCCCGCCGCACCAAGAACAACCCGGTGCTGGTGGGCGAGCCCGGCGTCGGCAAGACCGCCATCGTCGAGGGCCTGGCCCAGTCGATCGTGTCCAACGACGTCCCCGAGACGCTCAAGGGCAAGCAGCTCTACACGCTCGACCTCGGCGCCCTCGTGGCCGGCAGCCGCTACCGGGGCGACTTCGAGGAGCGCCTGAAGAAGGTGCTCAAGGAGATCCGCACCCGCGGCGACATCATCCTGTTCATCGACGAGATCCACACCCTGGTGGGTGCGGGTGCCGCCGAGGGCGCCATCGACGCCGCCTCGATCCTCAAGCCCATGCTGGC
>DASSGC010000801.1:0-5754 GCA_035693765.1 Acidimicrobiales bacterium | reverse complement strand
TGTGGCCCGCCGTCGGTGCCGTGGTGCTCGACGTGGCGGCGCGGGCGGGCCTCGGCGCCATGCGGATCATCCGGTCGGCGGCCAGGAGCCCCATCGGGGTGACCGTCCGCCGCCTGTCGGTCCGACTCGAGGCCGAGGCGGCCCAGCGCGGCGTGCTGTTCCCCGCCACCGCCACCGGGCTCGACGAGGCGGGCACCCTCGACGCGGCGCGCCTGGCCCGCGCCATCGACCGGCTGGCCGCCGGCCCCGGCGCCAGCGCCGAGCTCGCCACCCACCCGGGCGAGCCCGGCGACCCCGACCTCGCCCGTTACCGGTGGGGCTACGTGTGGCACCACGAGCTGGCGGCGCTGACCGACCCGGCCACCCGCACCCGCGTCGAGGCGGCCGGGTTCCGGCTCGGCACGTACGCCGACCTGGGGGTGCGGCGGTGAGGTCGGCGGTGGCCGGTGCGGGCGCGCGGCCCGACGACGACGCCGGGCGTGCGCTGGCGGCCTACGACGACCTGGGGCGGGGTGACCGGTTCCACGTGGCGGTCCGCTGGCGGTCGTGCCCGTTCCCGGCGGTCGACGCCCGCGTGCCCCGCGCCGGCCGGGTGCTCGACGTGGGCTGCGGCCACGGCCTGTTCACCCTCTACCTGGCCGCCCGGTCGCCGGCGCGGTCGGTGGTCGGCGTCGACGTCGACGGCGACAAGCTGGTGTCGGCCCGTCACGCGGCCGAGCGGTCGGGGCTGCCGGTCGGGTTCGCCCCGTCGGTGGCCGGCGAGCTGCCGGTCGGCCCGTGGGACGCCGTGACCATCGTCGACGTCCTCTACCTGCTCGGTCGGCGGCCGGCGCTCGACCTGGTGGCGCAGGCGGCCGCCGCGCTGGCACCCGGCGGGTCGCTGCTGGTCAAGGAGATCGACGTCCGGCCGCGGTGGAAGTTCGAGCTGGCCCGCCTGCAGGAGGTGGTGTCGACCCGCGTGACCCGCATCACCGAGGGGTCGGGGGTGGCGTTCGTGCCCCCGGACGACATCGCCGGGGCCATGGCGGCCGCCGGGCTGGTCGTCACGCGGCACCCGCTCGGCCGCCGGTCGCTGCATCCGCACCTGCTGCTGGTCGGGCGCCGTCCGCCGGCCCGGGAGGGTGACACGTGAGCGGGGTCGGCGAGGCGACCGGGGCGACCGGTGCAGCGAGCGCGACCGGCGCGGCCGACCCGCCCGCGCTCGACGACGCGTACTTCGACGTCATGGCCACGCAGGCCCAGGTCCACTGGTGGTACCGCGCCCGGCGGGCGCTGGTGGCCCAGATGCTCGACGGCGCGCTGCCCCCGGAGGCGCGGGTGGTCGACGTGGGCTGCGGCACCGGCGACAACCTGGGAGCGCTGGAGGCGGCGGCCGGGGGAACGGTCGTCGGGGTGGAGCTGTCGCCCTATGCCGTCCGCCACGCCCCGCGCTCGCCGGCCGGGGATGTGCGGGTCGGCGTGGCGCGGGCCGAGCAGCTGCCGTTCGCGGCGGGGTGCGCCGACCTGGTGACGAGCATGGACGTCATCGAGCACCTCGACGATGTGGCCGCGCTGGCCGAGTACCGCCGGGTGCTGCGGCCGGGCGGGTGGCTGCTGCTGACCGTGCCGGCCTACCCGTGGTTGTGGAGCGCGCACGACGACTGGGCGGCCCACCTGCGGCGGTACACGCGGCCGTCCCTGGTGGGGGCCGTGCGGGCGGCAGGGTTCCGGCCCGAGCGCTCCACCTATTTCAACTCGTTCCTGGTGCCGCCGGCCGCGCTGCTGCGCCGCACGCCGGTCAGGCGGCTGGTCAAGGTCCAACAGGACGAGGTGGGCGCCGCCAACCCGGTGGTGGACCGGGTGATGACCGGGCTGGCCGGGCTGGAGCGGCGCTGGACGCGTCGCCACCGGGTGCCGTTCGGCCTGTCGATCGCCTGCCTGGCCCGCCGGGACTGACGGGCGTCGGCGATCGTCCGGACGCGGTGGTGGCCCCGGCCCGCGCCGGCGTCGCGCCGGCCGGCCTGCCGGCGTGCGAACCGGCGTCCCTGCGTGCGCATGGCGCGCCGGATCGCCGCCGGAACGGGGCGTCAGCCCGCGGTCACGTCCCACAGGACGGGGCGGCCGCCGGACGCGATCGCGTCCCACCGCTGCCGTGCCCGGTCGATCGTGCCCTCGTGGGTGACGATCCAGAACCGGCCGGTGAGGATGGCGTCGAGCACCATGCCGGCGACGTCGCCGGGGTCGATGCCGGTGTCGACCAGGCTCTGCACGAACTGCCGCATCATCTCCGGGTCGGCGCCCGGCCGCATCTGGCCGGCCGCGACCTCGTCGGGGCGGTTGCGCTCGGCGTCGGCGATGTTCGTGCGGACCCACTCGGGGCACAGCACCGACACGCCGATCGGTGCGTCGACGACCCCGAGGTCGAAGTGGAGCGACTCCGACAGCGCCACCACGGCGTGCTTGGTGGCGAAGTAGGGGCCGAGGCCCGGCCCGGTGAGGATGCCGGCGGCCGAGGCGGTGTTCACGACGTGGCCCTCGCCCTGCTCGATGAGGCGGGGGACGAAGGCGCGGATGCCGTTGGCCACGCCGAGGAGGTTGACCTCGACGATCCACCGCCAGCGGTCGGCGGGCACCGTCCACAGCAGGCCGCCCATGCCGACACCGGCGTTGTTGCACACGACGTGGGCGGTGTCGAAGCGGTCGAAGGTGGCGGCCGCCAGCGCGTCGACCGCGGCGTCGTCCCGCACGTCGGTCGGCACGGCCAGCACGTTGCCGTCGCCGATGTCGGCGGCCAGCCCGGCCGCGGCGGCGTCGAGCGCGCCCGCCTCGACGTCGGCCATGACCACGCGCATGCCCTCCTGCCCGAACCGCCGGGCCAGCGCCAGGCCGATGCCCGAGGCCGCCCCGGTGACCACCGCCACCTTGCCCGTCACGTCGTCCATCGCCGGCGAAGCTAGTGCCCCGTCCGCGCCGGATGACACATTCGTCAGCCAGGTCGCGGATCGCTCGTCATCCGACCAACAGCCGTTCCGGCGGCCGGTCCCGTAGGGTCGCGCCATGGGACAGTTCACCAGGGGGGAGCTGGAGTCGGCGTTCGCCGCCTACCAGCAGGCGGCGGCGACCGCGGCCGCCACGGGCGACTGGGGCCGGTGGGCCGACCAGTTCACCGACGACGCGGTCTACGTCGAGCACCACTACGGCCGGTTCGAGGGTCGGGAGGCGATCCGGGCGTGGATCACCGCGACCATGGCCACGTTCCCGGGCAACCGGATGCCGTCGTTCCCCATCGACTGGCACATCGTCGACGACGACCGGGGCTGGATCGTGTGCCAGGTGCAGAACCGCATGGACGACCCCGGCGACGGCAGCGTCCACCAGGGCGCCAACATCACGATCCTGCACTACGCGGGCGACGGCCTGTGGTCGTACGAGGAGGACGTCTACAACCCGGCCCACTTCGCCGCCATGGTCGCCGCGTGGCAACGGCGGGTGGAGGAGCTGTCCGGTTGACGACCGGGCCGGCGTCCGCCGAACCCGCTCGGGGCCGTGGCGTCAGGCCTTGGCGGTCTCGACCAGCCGCCGGGCGATGACCTTCAGGCACAGGGTCTCGTCGGCTCCCTCGAAGATCGACAGCACCCGGGCGTCGACGAAGTAGCGGCTCACCGCGTACTCCTCGGCGTAGCCGTAGCCACCGTGGATCTGCATGGCCTCGCGGGTGACCCACTCGGCGGCCTTGCACACGTAGGCCTTGACCATGGCCGCCTCCATCGAGCCCTCGCCCTTGGCCATCATGCGGGCCACGGCGTAGCCGAACTGGCGGGCGGCCTGGATGGTGACCGCCATCCGGGCCAGCTTGGCCTTGGTGAGCTGGTACTCGGCGATGGGCCGGCCGAACACGGCCCGGTCGAGGGCGTACTGCCGGGCCTCCTCGTAGGCGGCCTGCATCACGCCGATGGCCCGGGCGGCGGTCTGCAGGCGGCCGTTCTCGAAGCCGGCCATCTGGAGGTAGAAGCCCTTGCCCAGCCCGTCCTCGCCGCCGACGAGGTTGGCGTCGGCCACGAACCACGAGTCGAGGGCGATCTCGTAGGAGTGCATGCCCCGGTAGCCGATCGTGTCGATCGGGCGGCCCTCCATCTTCCCGCCGCCGGGGGCGCCGCCGTCGGCGCCGGGCTCCTGGGTGAGCTCGAAACCGTGGCCCCCGGCCTGCGCCTTCGGCACCACGAACATCGACAGCCCCCGGTGGGCCTTCGACCGGTCGGGGTCAGTGCGGGCCAGCAGCATCAGGGCGTCGGCCCGGGCGCCGAAGGTGCACCAGGTCTTGACCCCGTTGACGAGCCAGCCACCGGCGACCCGGGTGGCGGTGGTCTTGACGCCGGCGACATCGGAGCCGAAGTCGGGCTCGGTGACCGCGACCGCCGCCATGACCTCTGCGCTGGCGAGGCGGGGGAGCCAGGACTGCTTCTGCTCCTCGGTGCCGCCCTTGACCAGCGCCCGCGTGAGGATCTCGGGCCGGGTGATGAGCGAACCGCCCACCCCCAGCGAGCCGCGGGACAGCTCCTCGGTGGCGACGACCATGCCCATGTAGTCGCTCTCGCCCCCGGCCGCGAACCCGCCGTACTCCTCGGGGACCGACAGGCCGAACGCCCCCAGCTCGGCCAGGCCGGAGATGACGTCCTCGGGGATGTCGGCGTTGTGGCGGTGGATGTGCTCGGCGACGGGGCGGATCTTGTCCTCGGCGAAGCGGCGGAAGGTGTCCTGCACCATCTCGAAGTCGTCGTCGAGGTGGCGGGGCCCGGCGCCCGCGATCGAGGCGAGGAAGGCCGGGTCGCGGTAGGCGGCGACGAAGGGACGCGCCGCGTCGAGCGCCGCGGGGTCGACGCCCCAGCCGGCCTCGCGGCCGTACAGCTTGGCGGCCACGTCGGCCACCGCCTCGGCGGCGAAGGCGACGGTGATGGCCGCCTCCTCGTCGCCCTTGGCGCCGTAGTCGAGCAGCGTGCGCGCCGTCTCGACGGCGGCCGCGGCGTGGGCGAGGTCGTAGGCGACGACCTGATCCTCGTCCACCGAGCCGGTGGCGGCCAGGTGCGCGAGGCCCTGCTGGACGACGTCGCGGGCGAGGTCGACGGCCGAGGCGGCGGCGTTGAGATCGGGCGCGGTCATGGCGCCAAAAGGTAGACGGCGGCTCAGTTGACCACTAACTCGTCGCCGCGGGGGCGCGTGCTCTGGCCTCGCCTGCCTGCGCTCCGTAGCGTGTCGGCCATGGCAACGATCGACCGCCCGTTCGGCCGGCACTTCGAGGACTTCGAGGTGGGTGACGTCTACCGGCACTGGCCAGGCAAGACGATCACCGAGTACGACGACCACCTGTTCTGCATGATCACGATGAACCACCACCCGCTGCACACCAACGCGTGGTTCGCCGAGAACGAGACGGTGCAGAAGCAGAACGTGGTCGTGGGCAACCTCGTCTACTCGCTGGTGCTGGGCATGTCGGTGCCCGACGTGAGCGGCGCGGCGGTGGCCAACCTGGAGATCGACACGCTCAAACACCCCAAGCCCACCTACCACGGCGACACCATCTACGCGGTGACCAGGGTGCTGGCGCGCAAGGAGACCTCCGACGGCAGGCGGGGCATCGTCACCGTCGAGACCAAGGGCATCAACCAGCGCGGTGAAGAGGTCTGCTACTTCAAGCGCAAGGTGCTCATCTGGAAGCGCTCGGCGTCCCCGGCCCGTCGCCGGCCCTACGACGACACCTCCATCTGGAGCTAGCGCTGC
>DASSGC010000800.1:0-6582 GCA_035693765.1 Acidimicrobiales bacterium | reverse complement strand
AGCCCGCGGGCAGGGCGCCCACGAGCGCCCAGGTGCCGGACGCGGTCTCCAGCGTCGTGCAGCCCGCGACCGTGCCCAGCCGGCCCTGCAGGGTCCGGGGCGACACCTGGTCGGTCGGGCCCTTCGGCGGCCCGGACGGCGGCGCGGGGGTGGGCGGCACGGCAGCGGCGGGCGCGGTGGTGGGCGGCTCGGCGGCCGGTGGCTCGGTCGGTGCCCCGGCGGCCGGTGGCTCGGCGCCGGGTCCGGTCGTGACCGGCTCCGTGGCCGCACCGTCCGGGGCCCGTCCGGCGTCGTCGCCGGAGCCGTCACCGCTGCCGCCGCCGGCCCCGCAGGCGGCGAGCGCCGACGCGGCCAGGAGCGCCAACCCCAGCGATCCGATCGCCGCCATGCGGCCGGCTCCTCTCAGACTCAGTAGCTGTTCGGATAGGTCGCGCCGGCGCGTGTCACCGTGCTGCACTGCCGGGCCTGCCGCCCGGGCCGGTTCCCCGACCCGGGCGGCTCGTGCCGTCGTGGTGGCGGTCCGTCAGCCGGCCGTCTGGCTGACCGTCAGGGTGGTGCCGCGGATGCGGGTGACCGTCAGGCGGGTCCCGGTGTCGGGCACCTTGACGCCCACGTTGGGCATCTCGGCGAACCAGTACTGGTTGCTGTCGTCGAAGGTCGGCTGCGCCGGCCGACCCACGATCCTGGCCGGCTGGCTGTTGACGTGCAGCTCGAACGACGAGGCCCGCGACAGCGAGAAGGGCGCGTCGTACACCTGGATGCGCGAGCGCCAGGGCGCCCCCGTCAGCGGGTTCACGATCGGCTGCGGGTGGGCGTCGATCACCAGCACCTCGCCCTGGCCGGGGTGCTCGCTCGTGTTGTTGTCGGTCTGGGAGGTGTCCCAGTACGAGACGAGCAGGCCCTGCTGGTACTTGAAGTGCTCGACCCAGTCGGGCTTCGAGTCGAGGAACCCGAAGTTGTACGGGCCGGTCTTCAGGTACCGGTCGAACGACACGTAGCTGCGGTGCGAGGCGATGTAGTAGTTGTCGAAGTCGCCCGTCTCGTTGCCGGTCGTGGGCCGGAACCCGTCGAGCGCCCAGCCCTCGTCGTCGGTCTCGGCGCCACTGGTGGCCACGGGTGCCCCGTCGGCACTGACGACGATCTCGTCGGCGAAGAAGCCGTCGGGGGCCACGCCACCGTCGGTGCGGTAGAGGAGCCGCACCGCCACCGGCGCCCCGGCGTAGGCGTCGAGCGGGATGTTGACGTGCAGCCACTCGCCGCCCGAGCTGCCCGAGATGGCGGGGCTGTCGCTGCCGTCCCGGACGAAGGGCTCGCCGCCGACCGTGCCGTCGAGGCTGGTCCAGGTGGCCCCGCCGTCGGTGGACGCCTGCACGTACAGGTAGTCGAACCCGGCCTCGATCTCGAAGCGGGCCTCGAGGTCGAGGGCGGCGGTGGCCGCCCCGGTCAGGTCGACGTCGCGGGCCATCGAGGTCGTGAGGTCGTCACCCTTCGTCGACCACCAGAACCTGTCCCCGGCGAACGGGGTGCCGTAGTCGAAGGTGACGGTCTTGGGCGGGAGCACGGTCACCAGGGCCTGGGGCCGCCGGGTGTTGTACTCGTGCGGCCCGAGCTCGATGGTCTTCGTCTCCCCGGCCCGGGTGACCTCGAAGTCGAGCCAGCCGAGCTGCAGCTTGTCCCAGGCCGACAGGTCGCCGGCGCGGGTGCCGATGGGCTCGCCGGCGGCCGACAGGCGGCTCTGGGCCATGAGCGTCCACCACTCGACGCCGTTCTGGCCGCCGGCGGTGTCGTAGTGGTCGGGCAGGCCGAGGTCGTGGCCGTACTCGTGGGCGATGGTCGACAGGCCGCCGTTCTCGGGCTGGACCGTGTAGTCGCCGGCCCAGATGCCGGTGTCGCCGATCTCGGTGCCGCCGAGGGGGTTGCCGGCCGGGCCGGTGAGGCCGGCGTCGCTCACGAAGGCGTACCAGCGATGGCTCCAGATGGCGTCCTCGCCCTGGTGGGGGTCGCCGTCGGCCTGGTCGCCGCCGGCGTGGACGATCTGCATGTGGTCGATGTAGCCGTCGGGCTCGTTGAAGTCGCCGTCGCCGTCGTGGTCGTAGCGGTCCCAGACGTCGTAGCTGGCCAGCTCGGCGGCGATGTCGGCGTCGCTGACGCCGGCGGCCTGCTGGTCGGCGACCCACTGGTCGAGCCCGTCGCGGACGAGGTGCCACGTGTTGTCGCACACGATGTCGTCGCACGGGAAGCCGTTGGACCGGCCGTAGCGGGCCTCGTTGAAGGGCACCGTGACCCAGGCGGTGGCCTGGCCGTCGATGCTGTAGCGCCCCGACGACTGCTTCTCGTAGTAGGTCTTCATCGACTCGACGCCGTCGCCGGTGCCGAAGTAGAGGTTCTGGAAGTACTCGGGCGACGAGTCGGGCTGCCAGATCGTCGAGTTGTCGACGGTGCGGTCCGGCTCGGGGATCTCGTTGCGCCGGGGGCCGTCGAAGCGGGCCGGTCCCGGCGTGTCTGGGTCGGTGTCCTGGTCGGGGTAGTCGGGGTGGCGCTCGTCGCCGAACTCGACGAGCAGCACGAACACCCGGTCGGTGGTCTCGCGGGCGAGCTCGACGTACTGGCTCTTGCGCCGCTCGCTGCCGCCGAGCCAGCCCTCGCCGTCGCTGGCGCCGGGCTGCTCGCCGACCTGCACCACGGTCGAGCCGTCAGACTCCGTGGGGGTGACCTCGCCGTTGATGACCTGGGTGAGCGCCTCTTGGCGCAGCTCACGCCGCTTGGACTCGAGTGGGTTCGGTAGCTCGTGCGGGCTCGCGGCGGCGGGTTCACCGCCTGGCTGAGCACCGGGCGGTGGTGCCGCCCCGGCGGGTTGTACGGCGGTCGCCGCGACGAGGGACACCCCCAGCCCCAGCGCCGCGATGCCCGCGATGGCCTTGCGCATGCGTGATCCTCCAGTAGACAGACGCCCGCCCCCCGGCCAGTGCTGTGCTCACGCCCGTACCCCCCTCGTCTGAGCCGCTGGGCGGCTCCCCCAGGCGCGGGCGCGCCGCGACCCTAGAGCAGGTCGCGCCGTCCCGCCACCGCTCGCTTCGCAGAATGTGCGATGGAAGGCGCGGGTTCTAGGCAGTGTGCTGGTGGCGGGGGTCTCCGTTCAGACACCCTGGTGACGCACTCGACCGCCGGCCGGCGTCGCACGCCGGCCGCCGGCCGGCATCACGGGCCCGCCCCGTGCCCGCCAGGGGACGGCCTGGGGTCCTCGAGGTCGTCGGGCGCCAGGTTCGACGAGATGCCGGTCTCGATGTCGAGCTCCGGGCCGTCGTCGGGCTCCAGGAACCATGCGTCGGACTCGGCGGCCCTGCGCTCCTCGGCGAGGTGGCTGAAGGGATCGCGGTCCCGCGGCGGCTTCTTCCGGCCGAACGGCATGGCGGACCACCCTAGTGGAGCGGCGCGGACCCGTGCGCAAACCCCGTGGGCGTGCGACCACCCCCTGTCACCACCGGCCGCGTGTTGGACTCCATCAGGGCAGGTGGCTATCATTCCCAGGCCGTGCGCGGAGCCGGTCACGGCTTCCAGCGCAGGCAGTTCGAAGGTCTCATCCAACTGACGTCCGCGCAGGCCCGTGCGAACGGGAACCGCGTGGCACAACCGAGACGTGCGCTCCGCCGGGATCATCCCGTGCGGAGCGTTCGCGTGAACCGTAGCCAACTCCCGTCCGCAGCGGACGTACCAGGCAGAGAAAGACGTAGCCGCCATGGCCACAAGAGCGATCGTCGGCGAGAAGGTCGGCATGACGCAGGTGTGGGACGACGACAACCGGGTCGTCCCGGTCACCGTGCTGCGCGTGCGCCCGTGCCGCGTGGTCCAGGTCAAGACGCACGAGCGTGACGGGTACAGCGCGCTCCAGGTCACCTTCGGGACGAAGCAGGCGTCGAAGCTCACCAAGCCCGTCGCCGGGCAGTTCACCAAGGCGGGGGTCGACCCCGGCCCCCGGCTCGTCGAGCTCCGCCTCGACGATGTCAGCGAGTACGAGGTCGGCCAGGAGATCGGCGTCGACCTGCTGACCCAGGGCGAGCTGGTCGACGTGACGTCCGTCAGCAAGGGCAAGGGCTTCACCGGCGTCATGAAGCGCCACGGGTTCTCCGGCTTCAGCTCCAGCCACGGCACCCACCGCGTGCACCGGGCCCCCGGCGCCATCGGCGCCTGCGCCACCCCCTCCCGCGTCTTCCGGGGCACCCGCATGGCCGGCCGGTCCGGTGGCCAGAAGACCACCACCCTCAACCTCACCGTCGTCGAGTCCGACGCCGAGCGCGACCTCCTGCTGGTCAAGGGCTCGGTGCCCGGGCCCAAGGGCGGCATCGTCCTCGTCCGCAACGCCGCCAAGGGGATCTGACGATGGCGACCGTGAAGCTCACCACCGCTGCGGGCAAGGCCGGCGCCCCCGTCGACCTCGACGACGCCATCTTCGGCGTCGAGCCCAACGTGCCGCTCATGCACCAGGTCGTCACCGCCCAGCTCGCCGCCCGGCGGGCGGGCACGCAGTCGACCAAGACCCGGGCCGAGGTCCGCGGCGGCGGCGCCAAGCCGTGGCGCCAGAAGGGCACCGGCCGGGCCCGCCAGGGCTCCATCCGGGCACCGCACTGGCGGGGCGGTGGCGTCACCCACGCCCCCAAGCCGCGCAGCTACGCCCAGCGCACGCCCAAGAAGATGATCCGCGCCGCGCTGGCCTCGGCCCTGTCCGACCGGCAGGCCGACGGCAAGGTGGTCGTGCTCGACGGCTGGGGCATCGACGCCCCCAGCACCAAGGCCGCCGTCGAGGTGCTCGGCCGCCTCGGCGTCGAGGGTCGCGTGCTGGTGGTGCTCACCCGCGACGAGGCCGATGTCGCGGTGTGGAAGAGCCTCCGCAACCTCGGCCACGTCCACGTGCTCACCTCCGGCGAGCTCAACGCCTACGACGTGCTGGTCAGCGACTGGGTCGTGTTCACCCCGGCCTCGCTGCCCCAGGCCCGCACCACCGAGGGGAGCGACAAGTGAAGGACCCCCGCGACGTCATCGTCTCGCCGGTGGTGAGCGAGAAGTCCTACGCCCTGATGGAGGAGGGGGTCTACACCTTCACGGTGCACCCCGACGCCTCCAAGCCCGAGATCCGCGACGCCGTCCAGGCCATCTTCGACGTGCGCGTCTCCAAGGTGAACACCCTCAACCGGCAGGGCAAGCGCAAGCGCAACCGCCGCACGTTCACCTACGGCAAGCGTCCCGACACCAAGCGGGCGATCGTCACCCTCGTCGAGGGCGACACGATCGACCTGTTCCAGGATTGACCACGAGGCCCGACTGATGGCACTCCGCAAGCGCAAGCCCACCAGCCCCGGTCGCCGGTTCCAGACCGTCGCCGACTTCTCGGAGGTCACCCGCGACCGTCCCGAGCGTTCGCTGGTGGCCAAGAAGTCCTCCACCGGCGGCCGCAACGTGCACGGCCGCAAGACCGCCCGCCACCGGGGCGGCGGCCACAAGCAGCGGTACCGCGTCATCGACTTCCGGCGGACCAAGGACGGCGTGCCGGCCAAGGTCGCCGCCATCGAGTACGACCCCAACCGCTCGTGCCGCATCGCCCTGCTCCACTACCTCGACGGCGACAAGGGCTACATCCTCGCCCCCCGCGGGGTGGGCGTCGGCGACCTGCTCCAGTCGGGCCAGGGCTCCGAGATCCGCCCGGGCAACGCGCTGCCGCTGCGCTTCATCCCGGTCGGCACCACCGTCCACAACATCGAGCTCCAGCCCGGCGGCGGCGGCAAGCTCGCCCGCTCGGCCGGGTCGTCGGTCGTGCTGCTGGCCAAGGAGGGCGCCTACGCCACCCTCCGCCTGCCCTCCACGGAGATGCGCCGCGTGTCGATCGACTGCCGGGCCACGGTGGGCGAGGTCGGCAACTCCGAGCACGAGCTGATCAAGATCGGCAAGGCCGGCCGCAACCGCTGGAAGGGCGTCCGCCCCCAGACCCGCGGCGTGGCCATGAACCCGGTCGACCACCCGCTCGGCGGCGGCGAGGGCAAGTCGTCGGGTGGCCGTCACCCGGTGTCGCCGTGGGGCCAGCCCGAGGGCCGCACCCGCAAGAAGAACCAGCCGTCCGACAAGCTCATCGTTCGTCGCCGCCGTACCCGCGGCGCGCGGAGGTAACTCGATGCTTTGCCGCACCGTGCACGCCAGCACCAACGCACTCCACACGCACGCCGCCGCGCCGGCGGCAAAGGACTGAGGCCTCCATGCCGCGTTCGCTCAAGAAGGGCCCCGTCGTCGACGAGCACCTGCTCCGGAAGGTCGACGCCCTCAACGCCAAGAACGAGAAGAGGGTCATCAAGACCTGGTCGCGCCGTTCGACCATCATCCCCGACATGGTCGGCCACACCGTGGCCGTCCACGACGGGCGCAAGCACGTGCCCGTCTACGTCACCGAGGCGATGGTCGGCCACAAGCTCGGCGAGTTCGCCCCCACCCGCACCTTCCGCTACCACGCGGGCATGGAGAAGTCCGCCCGGGGGAGGCGGTGATGGCCGCCACCAAGACGAACGAGCGCCCGGGCACCCGCGCCCAGGTCCGCCACGT
>DASSGC010000799.1:0-10893 GCA_035693765.1 Acidimicrobiales bacterium | reverse complement strand
GGGCGTGACCTATCCGCTCGAGTCCTCAGTCGGCAATGCGGTCAATTCGGGGATAGCGAGCTCGCCGATCTGGTCGTACTCTGACGGTGCGTGGCCTCCTGGCTACGGCTCCTCTGCGGAGGAGGGCGAGATGGCGGGAAGAACCGATCAGCGGCGTTCGTGGTGCGTCTGCGCGTCCTGGTGCCGGTCGTGTGGTGCCCGTGGTCGGCTCGCTCGGATCGGGTGCCGGTGAGGACGGCGATCGACCATGTGGTCGTGTTGATGCTGGCGAACCGGTCGTTCGACCATCTGCTCGGTCTGCTGTACGAGAACGACACGGAACCCGAGAACCGTCCTGACTTCCAGGGTGTGCGGCTGGGTGATCCGGCGTTCTCCAATCCGCTCGATCCGGCGCAGCGAGGTTCCAGGCGTGTCCCGGTGAGTGGGGACGGCGAGGCGAGCCTGTCGGTCGAGACCGCCCTGTCGTTCACCCGCTGCACACAGCTCACACAAGCAGCAGCCCAGGAGGGCTAGTTCTCAACAAAGGCGGCACGGTTCAAACCGGGCCTTCACCGAAGGGAGTCTCCCGGTGCGGCACTCACTCACTCCTCTGTCTCACCATGTCTGTGGCGATCGGCCTTGCGCTGTGCCCCTGTCACCGCAGGCGTTGGCCCAGCTCTACGCCCGCTTCCTCGAGTTGCGGCAGTCGCGTCGTCTGCCAGAGAAGATGACCTTCGAGGAGTACTACCTTGTCTGGCGGTCGGGTCGGCGAGGCGAGAACTTCATCGGCCTCGACGACGGTGCCGTGGCTCACGGACCGAGCACCGACAAGCAGCTGATCACCCGTCCCCCCACGGAGCTGCACGGAGTGATCCGGACGCTGGTGCTGCTGGTCGACTTCCCCGACCACCCGCACGACCCCAACCACGGGCCCGGCTACTACGAGACCATGCTGTTCAGTGACAGCGTCTTCCCCACCGGAAGCATGCGTGACTTCTACCGTGTGGTCAGCGGGTTCGACGCCGCGCCCGAGACGGGCATCGACGTCCAAGGCGAGGTTCGTGGCTGGTTCCGCCTGCACCGGCCGCTCACCTTCTACGCCGACGGCAACTCAGGCATGAACGAAGGCTTCCCCAACAACGCCCAGGGCATGGCCCGTGACGCGGTGCAGGTCGCATTGTCCGAAGGTGTCGACTTCGGTCCCTACGACGTCCTCGGCGAGAACATGGTCACAGCTCTCTTCATCATCCACGCGGGCTCAGGTGCCGAGAGGACCCTCTCCCGGGACGACCTCTGGAGCCTCAAGTGGGTCATCCCCGACGGCGGTGTCAACGTCGGTGGCGGGCTGGTGGTCCGTACGTTCCTCACCGTCCCGGAGGACTGTGACATGGGCGTGTGCGCGCACGAGTGGGGCCACCTCGCAGCTCGCTGGGCCGACTACTACGACACGGGCCAGCTGACGGCCACACGATCGGCGGGCCTCGGGAACTACTGCCTGATGGCGGCCGGATCATGGGGCAACGGGGGCCTCACACCCACCTTCCCGAACGGCATGCTCCGCATGTTCCACGGCTGGACCACACCACAGCTCGTCACCGACACCACAACCGAAATCGCGCTCGAACCCGCCGCCGAGGGCGGGACGATGCTCTTCATCCAGAACCGAGCGCGGATGAAAGAGACCCAGTACATCGCCGTCGAGTACCGCCGACGCAGCGATCAGGACACCTTCCTTCCCGACGAAGGGGTAGCCGTCTACGTCGTTGACGAGTCCATCGACAACGTCAACGACGAAGAGCACCTCGCCATCGAGTTGCTCCAAGCCGACGGCCGACGCGACCTCGCAACGATCTTCGGCCGAGGAAACCGCGGCGATGCCGATGACCTGTACCCATCCGGCGACAACGACACCATCGGTGAGACCACCAATCCCGCCCTCAACCTACCCGACGACGAGACCTGGTCCGGCGTCACCATCCACGTGAACGGCACACCCGGCGCCGACCAGATGACAGTCGACGTCACCATGAACTGAACATCTGGACTTGCCCCATTGGCACGCGCTCGGAACGCCGAGGCTGCTCGGCGCCGAAGCAGCACCCGACCGGCGATCTCGCGGGACCTGAAGCATCGCCGCCGAGACGCACATCGCGGGTCCAGGGCACGTTGACGTCGTGATGGTCGGACCCTTAGGACTCGAGCGGATAGGTCACGCCGGCGCGTGTCACCGTGCTGCGTTGCCGGTCGGCCGAGCTGTGGAGCTGGTGCTTCCACGCCAAATCCCCACGCGTAGGCCGTGGCGAGCGCCCTATCCGCTCGACCTCTTAGCCACGGTGCGTGTGTGCCTACGCGGCAGGCTTTGGCCCGAAGGGCAGGGTCAGGCGGTCCGGAGACCGGCTCGCGGAGGAAGAACCGCTCCGCGAGCAGAGACGGGCTCACCATGACCCCGCCCGCTCGAAGGCCCGATTGGCACTCATCGAGCGCGAGGTCCACCTCGGGCTCGCGACGCGGGATGCAGACGAACTGCGAGACGGCTCTCCGTTCCCGGCGATGCCGCCGGACCGCAGGACCAGGCAACTGGCTGAGGCCGACGCTTCGGTGTCTGCGATCGAGGCAGAGGTTGAGGACCTGCGACGCGCAGTGGGTGACGGCGAAACGGTCATCGACGCCCAGGGCCGGCTGCCGGCCGATCGTCGAGCCACGTCTCTGACCATGTTCAGGGTCTGGCGCCAACGCAAGGTTGGAACAGCGAGGCAAACGCCGTGCCGGCACCGAAGCCAGAGTCCTTGGCGGTCGTTCCCTCCGGTCTGCCGATCGCCGACGTGATTGCGCGGCTCACCGCGATCAGCGAAGAGCACCCCGACGCCGTTGTCCGTCGAGGCAGGGCGAACAAGTGGGAGATCTGGGCCGCCGACCGACCAGTCCTGTCGTAGGCGAGCAGGCCTCCCCACCTGGGCAGACGCCCGCCAAGAGCCCGATAGCTGAGGACCTTGCTGGTGAGGGTCGCGGGTTCGAATCCCGTCGTCCGCTCCACAGAAGCCCCTGGCCCAGCCAGGGGCTCGGCTTCTTGCCGTCTACGTGCGGTTTCGCGCCCCAGCCGGCCCCGACCCGCCCGAGCCCGCCGTGTTGGTGGCCATCAGCATTTGCCCGGTGGCGGCCACGACGGTTCCCAGCGACGGTCAGGAAGCCTGCCCGGTGGCGGACAGCCCGCTACGCGTCGTAGTTGGTGAACGGGCCGCCACATGCGCAGAAGAGTCTGATCCCGGACGGGTCGTGCCGCCCGCGGGACGGCTGGCGATGGACCTCGGCTGAGGGCTTCCCACGCCGGGATGGGGTCCTTCCCTGATGGCGCACACGCCGACGACGTAGCAACGTTCGGTCGTGTCGAACAACCGGCAGGAGGTGGGGTCAGTGTCGCCAACGTTCCGACCGACGGTGCTTCCCCCGCTCGCGGCGTTCGTCATCGCCGGACTGCTCAGCCCGCTGTACTCCGACGAGCCGTTCAGCTACGGCGAGACGGCGTGGTCGGCTGTCGTCCTCTGGCCAATCGGCCTCCTCCTGGTGGGGCCGCCGGTGCTGGTGCTCGTGAACGTCCGCACCCCGCGACTGCTGCGGCTTGGGCAGATCGCGATCGGCCTACTCGCCGTCCTGAGCATGATGGCGGTGGCCCGATCCGAAGACGCCCAGGCTGGCGTCGCATTCATGTACACGCCCATCTTCGGCACGATCCTGGCCGCCGTGCTCATGGCAGTCGACGCCCGGGGCGGCGGGCCGCGCCGTCCCTAGTCGACGAGCCCACACGGGACACCGGTGTCCTCCCAACTTCCGATGAAGCGGCATGGCGTGGCCTGCTTCGTCCGTTGGGTGATCCAGCACACCCCCGAGGAGCCAGCTCACGTGCCTTGAATTTCGCACGCTGAGTGCTGGCCGCCAGTGGGCAACGCCCTGGCCGTGGCTGGGCAGAAGCTGCTGGCCGCCCACACCGCCGTCCACCCCGTCCCGCTCCGTAGCCGTCGGTAGGCGTCCGCATCGCCCTCCTTCGTGTCGGATTTGTGTCGGGTAACCGCCGATATCGGGACCGGGTTCAGGTGGACCGCGTCTGCCGGGTCCAGCTGGTGCAGCGATCGACGGCGCGGACATCGGTCGAGTTCACGGGGGTCGAGTCGAACCGCTCGGCGCCCCGCCGCGTGCCCCGGCGCCGCGGCGACCGGGGTGACGGCCGGGGCAGTGCGTCGGCGCGTGGCTCTGGCACCAGCCCGGCACGCGGGTGGCATGCTCGATGGCGGCTCCGAACGGAGGGAGACGCATCCATGTCGTTCACGGCTCAGGAACTCGCCTACGTGCGATCGCAACCGCTCGCCCGACTCGCGACCGTGTCCGGTGACGAGCAGCCCGACGTGGTCCCGGTCGCGTTCGAGCTCGACGGCGGCTGCTTCTGGATCGGCGGCTCGGGAGCATCCGTGCTCGCCACACGCAAGTTCCGCAACGTGCAGGCCGGCAACCACCGGGTGGCCCTGGTCGTCGACGACATGGTCTCGTTCGATCCGTTCGTTGCCCGGGGCATCCGCATCTACGGCCACGCCGGGCAACCGGTCGAGCGGGACGGCATGGTCGGGCCCGGCACGTACATGCGCGTCACGCCGACCGTCTCGTGGAGCTGGAACATGGACGGCGAGCCCGTCGGCGACACCTGGTACGAGTCGCGGCGCGCCGTCCACGAGGCGCCGGAACGCATGTGAGCGGGTCGGGTCGACGTGCGGCTGGTGCCCATGATGGGGCGTAGCGGATCGCGCGGGCGCATGCCCCGGCTCAGCGCCGAGCTGCGCGAGCGCGAGACGGTCAAGCCGCTGGAGCTGTACTTCGACCTGGTGTTCGTGCTCGGGTTCACCCAGTGCACGGCCCTGATGGCCGCCCAGCCGTCGTGGCAGGGCATCGCCCGCGGAATGCTCGTGCTCGCCGTGCTGTGGTGGGCCTGGGCGGGCTACGCGTGGCTGACCAGCGTGATCGACCCCGAGGAGGGTGCGGTCAGGCTCGTGATGTTCGCGGCGATGGCCGGCCTGATGGTGGTGGCGCTGTGCGTGCCGGAGGCGTTCGACGAGCGGGCGCTGGTCTTCGCCGTCGCCTACGGGGTGGTGCGGGCCGCGCACATCGGGCTGTTCGTCATCGCCAGCCGCGACGACCCGGCCCTGCGGCGCTCGGTGCTGGGACTGGCGGCGAGCACGGCGCTCGGCGTCGCCCTGCTGACGGGCGCGTGGGCCGTCGACGGCGTTGCGCAGGGGGCGCTGTGGACCGCGGCCATGCTGGTCGACTGGGGCGGCCCGGCGATCGTCGGCGTCGCCGGGTGGCGCCTGGTGCCGGGCCACTTCGCCGAGCGCCACAACCTGGTCATCATCTTGGCGCTGGGCGAGTCGATCGTGGCGCTGGGCGTGGGCGCCGAGGTCCACCTCGGCGTCGGGGTCATCACCGCGGTCGCGCTCGGCGTCGCCGTGGCGTCCGCGCTGTGGTGGGTCTACTTCGACGTCGTCGCGCTGGTGACCGCCCAGCGGCTGGTCCGGGCGACCGAGGGTCGCCTGCGCAACACGCTCGCCCGCGACTCGTACTCCTACCTGCACTTCCCCATGGTGGCGGGCATCGTGCTCGGCGCGCTGGGGCTGGAGGAGACGCTCGTCCACGTCGACGAGCCGCTCGGCGGACCGCACGCGTTCGCCCTGCTGGGCGGCATCGCCGTGTACCTGCTGGCCCACGTCGCGCTGCGGCTGCGCAACGCCCGCACCGTCAACGTCCAGCGCCTCGCGCTGGCGCTGGCGCTGCTCGCCCTGGTGCCCGTGGGCGCGCGGATCATGGCGCTGGCCACGGTGGCCGGGGTGGCCGCGCTGCTGTGGGCGATGATCGCGTACGAGACCGCCACCTACGACGAGCGCCGCTACCGCCTGCGCCACGGCCTGGACGTCGACCCGCCGGGACCGCCGGCCGCGGCCGGGACGTCGGGCTAGCGACGTTCGTCCTGCCGGTAACCCAGCCGGTAGCGGTACTTCCAGAACATCAATCGCAGGTCGGGCGCGCCTGCGCCGGAGGGGCCAGAGCGAGGGTCCCGTCCCGCTACGGTGGGCATCTCTCGAGGCGTCGAGGTCGAGCTGGGGGACCAATGAGTCGGATACGGAATCGGGGCCGGCGCGCGTCGATCGGGATGATGGGCGTCGCGTCGTATCTGTTGATGACCGGTTGTGGGATGGCGCAACCCCCGGGAGGGAACCCCAGCTCGACCACGACGACGTCGGCGCCCACCACGACAACGACCACCTCGACGACCACGACGACCGCTCCGTCAACCACGACGACGGCGCCGTCGACGACAACGACATCCAGCACTGTCCTGCCACCGCAGCCGGACGGAACGATCACGCGTGTCACCAACGGAGCGGTCGGCCAGGCCAGTGGCGACAGCGAGGGGCCCGCGATCTCCGCCGACGGTCGCTACATCGCGTTCTCGTCGAGTGCTCCTGATCTGGTATCCGGGGACACCAACGGGGTTGGCGACGTCTTCGTGTGGGATCGGGGCACGTCGACCATGACACGCATCACCGACGGCGACCGCGGCAGCCACTCCCCGGCCATCTCCGCCGACGGCCGTTACATCGCGTTCGCCTCGAGCGCCACCGACCTGGTGGCGGGCGACGTCAACGGGGTGTACGACGTATTCCTGTGGGACGCCACGAGCGGCACCACCACCCGCATCACCGATGGCAACGGCGACAGCTGGGGCGCCTCGATCTCCGGCGACGGCCGTCAGATCGCATTCGAGTCTGCTGCGTCGAACCTTGTCCCCGGCGACAGCAACGACACGAACGACAAGCCCGACATCTTCGTGTGGGAGGCCGACACCGGCACCACCACCCGCATCACCGACAGTGCCAATGCCAGCTACTTCCCGGCGATCTCCGCCGACGGCGGCCACATCACCTTCTACGCGTTCGCGTCGAACGAGGTGCCTGACGACACCAACGGCTGGTGGGACGTGTTCGTGTGGGAGGTCGAGACCGGTACCACCACCCGCATCACCGACGGCAACGAGAACAGCCTGGATCCGACCATCTCGGCCGACGGCCGCTACGTCACCTTCTGGTCAGCTGCGTCGAACCTCGTGTCCGACAACACCGGGCCCGGCCTGTTCTTGTGGGATGCGACCACAGGCGCGATCACCCGCGTCACGAACGGCGGCAAGATCCCGCGGATCTCCGCCGACGGCCGCTATGTGGTCTACAACCGGCAGGGGGACACCTCGATCGACGTGTGGGTGTGGGACGCCACGACAGGCACGAGCACCAACATCACTCATGGCACTGGCCACAGCTCCGGTGGCTCGATCTCCGAGGACGGCAACGCGATCGCGTTCGCCTCCCGCGCGTTCGATCTGGTGCGACCAGACGACAACGGAGCGCAGGACATCTTCCTCTGGGAGCGCACCGGGACCTGATCACATCGCTCGCTCAGCCGACCATCAAACAGGAGTGAGCAAGCGGAATGACCGGACCCACTCCTCGAAGGGCTTGCCGTCGTAGCGTTCGACGAGCCGTCCTGATCGGGACGGCGGACGCGTGGCGAGCCAGTCGTTCATCAGCTCGACGAGCAGCGGGTGCAGGGGCACGTAGCGGTCGTTGTGGAGCTTGCCGACCGGGATGCGTAGCCAGCGGGTGTCGCCGATGCGGACCATGGCGTCGGATGCGAGGGCGGCCAGCTCGCCGGCTCGCATGCCGGTGCGGGCGAGTAGTTCGATCATGAGGCGGCGCCGCTTGTTCGGGTCGGTGGCGAGCGCGGCCAAGAACTTCGTCGCGGTGGGATCGTCAGCATCGTCGATCACCGACACGACTCTGCCGTAGAGATCGGCCAGGTCGAAGCGTTCCTCGTAGTCGAAGTGCGCGAGCATCTGCTCGGCCTGATCGGCGGCAGCCCGGTAGGCGGAGAGTCATTGGTCGAGGATCGCCTGCAGCGCCGCCTGGTCCACCTCGACGGTGTCGGTTGGTTCTCGTCTGTGGGTGGCTCATCGGTGGGCGGGACGGCCGCGCCGTCATCGTCACTGATGCCTCCGTCTCGCTCACGTGCCGGGGGATGGCGGCGCGTGACAGGCGTCCAGGTCGAGGTCGACGACGGTGACACCGATGCCGTTCTCCGTGAGGTGGAACAGGGATGCGTGGTCCTCACCTCGGCAACGGCGCCGAGCGTGACATGTCGGAGCTGATGTTCACCAAGATTTGGCCTCGTTGGTGAGGTCGGCGCGGAGCCATGAGCCTCGACGGTCCTTCGGCCGAGTCATCGACGCGGCTGATGTGGTCGTCGGGCGGCGAGCCTTGGCGTGCGAGGGCGGGACGAGGCCGATGGTGGCTGGCGGAGGGCTCACGGCCCGGATGGGGGTGGGACGACGATGACGGTGGCACCGGTGTGGTGGACGAGCTGGAGTGGGACCCGCCCGAGCCGAAGCCCGCTGAAGCCACCCAGCCCCCGAGCGCCGACGACGGCCGTGGCGCCGGGATGGGCCTCGAGGGCTCGGGCAAGGGCGGCCACCGGGTGGATTTCACGGACGACGTCCACCTCGAGGGCCACACCGGCCTTCTCGATCGCCGCCGCCCAGCCGCGCACGTCGGCTTCGGCCTGCCGCCGCCAGCTGCGTGGATCGCTTTCTGGAACCCACTCGGCGAACGGTTCGAACGCAGAGACCGCGGTGACAGCGACGTCGAGGCGGCCGGCGAGCTCGGCGCACAGCTCGGCGGCGGCCAGGCTGCCGGGTGAGCCGTCGACCCCGATGACGAGGTGACGCACGGGCGCGGCACCGGTCCGGGGCACGATGGCCAGGGGGATCGTGGTGTGGTGGGTCAGGTGATGCGCGACGCTGCCGAGGTGCAGGTGCAGGAACCCACCCGCGCCGCGCCCGCCGACGATGAGCAGGTCGGCGTGCTCGTGCTCGGCGGCACCGAGGAGCGCGTCGGGTGGGTCGCCGTCAACCAGCAGGGTGCGGATCGGCACGCTCTCACCGAGCCGCGAGCACCATGCGTCGAGCTCGTTCCGCTGCCGATCGTGGAGGAGGGCGTCCTGATCGGGGGGCAGCTCGGCTTGGGTGGCCTCGAACACACGGGCGGCAACGAGTTCCGCTTCCGTGCGGCTGGCGAGGTCGGCTGACCACCGGAGGGCGTCGAGCGCGGCCGAAGAGCCGTCGACGCCGACGAGGATGCGCTCCATGCTCCGCTCCTTTCGTGGCGGCGGATCGCCTCCACCTTGCCGCGAACGGATCGAACGTCGAAAGGGGCGGAGGTCCCTATCCACGGCGCCAAGGCGAGCGGCGCGGCCGCGACGACCGGCCCGGAGGGGCTGGTGGCGCCGTCATTCCGGCGTGACCGTGGCAGCGTCGGCCCTGGCTTCGGCGAACCTCGCGGCGTTGCAGCGCTGGCTTGTTCTGCTATCGAATGTTCGTGAGTTCGTCGAGGAGGTCGTCGACGGTAGGGGCTTGGGCCATCTCAGCGGCGATCCGCTGCGCGTGCTGGCGGAACGATGAGTGGCTTCGCAGCGTTTCGATCGCCTCGGCGAGACCGACAGCGTCGGCGTGGCTGAGGGGTCGGCGTCCGCCGCCGGTGTCCAGGCCAGTGTTGAGGACTACGCCCGCCTTGGCCTCGGCCACCCTCAGTCCATTGGGGAACTGGTCGGCGAACAGCGGCACGATCACGAGTGGCACCCCGGCGGCGAGCGCGCCGAAGGTCGTGCCCGACCCGCCGTGACAGACAACGGCTTCGGCCTCGGCCAGCACGTCGGCCTGATCGACCCATGGCTCGACGTGGACATTGCTGGGAAGCTCCCCGAGCTGAGAGGGGTCGAATCGGCGGCCGACCGTGAGGAGAACGCGAGCGTCGATCCCGGCAGCGGCGGTCAGCGCGATCCGGTAGGTCTCGGCGGCGATGGACATGTGGCCCAGGACCGTGCCGAAGCTCACGTAGATCAGCGGCGCCCGCGAACCGTTCCACCAGTCCGGCAGGGGAACCACGGGGGCCGCGACCTCGCGGAATCGGCGCGTGTCGGGGAACGGCGAGGGATCGAGTGACGCGGGGAACCTCGTCACGTACGGCGAGAGCCGGAGCTCTTCAGTGAGACCCGGCCGATGGTCTTCAAGTGCGGGAGCAGCGATGTCGATCGAGCCCCACTCGACGTCCGCGAGACCGATGGCAACCTGGGCCGTGGCGATGCCCGACCGATGGGCGACCACAGCAGACGCGTACTCGCATGGGTCACGCAAGACGATGTCGGGATTCCAGTCCGCGATCACGCGGTTCATTGCAGGCAACATGGCGGCGGTCGCCAGCTGACCGAACAGTTCCCGGTTACCAAGAACCGACGCCTCCTGGATCGGCAGGACCGGAAGCTGCTCGCGGATCGGAGCGACTCCAGCCTCCGGCGGCTCACCGCCTGCGGCGAAGCCGTGGGCTGTCACCTCGACCATGCGCGCGATTGCCGGCGGTCCGACGACCAACGTCTCGGAACCTCGATGACGCGCAGCGTCCAGGAACGGCCGCAGCGGCTGCAGATGGCCGGCGCCGCCGAGGGAGCACGCTGCGAGCACTCGCATGCGGCGCATCGTTTCATATGGCATGCCCGGGGATGTGCGTTGTTGGGCGCTTCCCGGACCCGGCGTTGGGGGATACCCGCCAGGAGCCTTGCGCCCCCCAACGGCGGACCCGGCCGGCTTGAACGGGCAGCCTCCCTCTCCAACTCGGATCGACCCTTACCGGCTAGGTCGATCTAGGGTGGGCAGCCCCAGGTGCTGCCACAAGCGATACGGCGCGGAAGCCCTGCAAGGGTCGGCGCGAAGCTCGGGGAGTCCTTCGTCGTCGGGGATCCCTACCCACGCTGACGATGGAGGTGGGTGTCTCCGCG
>DASSGC010000798.1:0-6464 GCA_035693765.1 Acidimicrobiales bacterium | reverse complement strand
GACGACGTAGCCGCGGCGCAGCTCGCTCGACATGACCGGCACGCACAGGGGCGAGGCCGCGAAGTCGGCGCAGCTCACGTCGCCCCGGTCCGCGTCCGGCGAGCTCCAGGCGCCGCCGTGGACGTAGACGACGAGCGGGCGGGGTCCCGGGAACGCCACCGGGTCCGGCCGGTAGACGTCGACCTTCTGGAGCGGGTCGGGCCCGTAGTCCAGGGTGGCGTCCACCGTGTGGGCCGTCGGCTCCGAGCGGGGGAGCGTCTGGGCCGGCGTGGGGTTCGGCACATCGCATCCCGCCAACACCAGCACCAGGACCGCTCCGTAGATCGCCCGCCGCATCGTTCCCCCCAGTCACCGAGCCGCTACCCGGAGTGCAGCATAGAGGCCGAGCGGATGGGGAGCTCGCCACGGCCTACGCGTGGCGATTTGGCGTGCAAGCACCAGCTCGACAACTCGGCCGACCGGCAAGGCGGCACGGTGACCCGCGACGGCGTGACCCATCCGCTCCGGTCCCAAGCCGGGCCGCCCGCCGGGACCCGGCTAACCTCCCGGGCGGGGGGCAAAGCGAGGGGGGTGAGCTGGGATGGCGATGGTCGCGCACGCCTTGACGCCGCACCAGCGCCGGTCGTGGGATGCGGTCGGTTACGCGGTGGTGCCCGGGGCCACGTCGTCGGCCCGGCTGCTCGACCTGGCGGCCGAGGTGCTGGGCGGTCCGGCCGAGCTGGTGGCGACCACCGTCGACGTCCGTGCGCCCGGGCAGCGTGGCACGGGGTGGCACCACGTCGGCGACGGCGGGCGCGGCGTCACCGCCTGGGTGGCGTTCACGCCGGCCGATCTCGTCGCCGGGTGCGTCTGGGTGGTCCCCGGCTCGCACCGCGACCCGCCGCCCGCCGGCGTCGGGGGTGCCGCAGCGTCCACCGTCGCACCCGACCCGGCCACCACCCGGCCACTGCCGCTCCGTGCCGGTGACCTGCTGCTGCTCCACGACCGCCTGGTGCGCCGGGTCACCGACAACCACTCCGTCACCCCGTCGGCCGTCCGCGTGTCGCGCTTCCTCCCGGCGGGCTGAGCACCGGGCGCCGGCCCACCGCCGCCCGGCGGCGGGGCCTGCAAGGTCCGGGCAAGGGGCGTGCAAGGGCCGGGTGGTCCACTGCCGGCATGACGACGACCGACCATCCAGAGACGGCCGGGACGGGCGACGCCGACGCGTTCGCCGAGCGGGTCTTCGGGCTCGTCCTGGGCGCCCAGCAGGTGCAGGCGATCGAGCTCGGCGACCGCCTCGGCTGGTACCGGGCGCTGGCCGAGGCCGGCCCCCTGACGTCGACCGAGCTGGCCGCCCGCACGGCGTCGGCCGAGCGCTACGCCCGGGAGTGGCTCGAGCACCAGGCAGTGTGCGGCATCGTGACCGTCGACGACGTGGCGGCCGCCCCCGCCGAGCGCCGCTTCGCGCTGCCCGCCGCCCACGCCGCGGTGCTGGCCGACCCCGACAGCCTGACCTACCTCACCCCGCTCGCCCGGTTCGTCGGGGCGTCCGGCCTGGCGATCGACAAGCTGGCCGAGGCGTACCGCACCGGCGGCGGCGTGAGCTGGGCCGAGCTGGGCGACGACGCGCGCGAGGCGCAGGCGGCGGCCAACCGGCCGATGTTCCTCCACCGCCTCGGCCAGCAGCTGCTGCCGGCGGCACCGGAGCTGCACGAGCGCCTGCTGCGGGCCACGCGGGTGGCCGACGTGGGCTGCGGCTACGGCTGGTCGACGATCGGCCTGGCCCGGGCCTACCCCGGGACCACCGTGGTCGGCTACGACATCGACGAGCCCTCGATCCTGGCCGCCCGCCGCAACGCCGCGGCGGCCGGACTGGCCGGCCGGGTGCGGTTCCACCTGGCCGACGCCGCCGACCTGGCCGAGCAGGCCGACCACGAGGGCGACGGGGGCTACGACGCCGTGTTCGCGTTCGAGTGCCTCCACGACGTGCCCGACCCCGTGTCGGTGCTCGCCGCCATGCGGGCCATGGCCGCCGAGGACGGGATGGTGGTCGTCATGGACGAGCGCACGCAGGACACGTTCACGGCGCCCGGCGACGAGGTCGAGCAGCTCCTCTACGGGTACTCGCTCATGTGCTGCCTGGCCGACGGGCTGGCCCACCAGCCCTCGGTCGGCACCGGCACGGTGATGCGGGCGGAGACGCTCGCCGGCTACGCCCGCGACGCCGGCTTCGCGGCCGCCGACGTGCTGCCCATCGAGGACGACTTCTTCCGCTTCTACCGCCTGCGGTGAGCGGCCCGGGGGCCGTGTGCAGCGCCGGCGGGCCCGCGGCCGAGACGAGCCGCCGGCCGCACCGGCCGCACGACCGGCGGCAGGCGCGGCGCCGGCGGTCCCGGTGACGTCCGAGGGCGCGGGAACCGGTGGTCACGGGCGGCGCGGCCCGCGGGTCAGGGGCGGCGCGGCCGCGGTGGTGGCGGATCTCGCTAGCGTCGGTCCGGCGATGTCCGAGCCGCTGCCCCCGCCGCCCCCGCCGCCGGTCGCCCCGCCGGACCGCGAGTCGCCCCCGCCGCCCCCGCCGGTCGCCCCGCCGCGGCCGGAGCCGCCCGTCGCGCCGGTGCAGCCGCTCGGCGGGCCGCCGCTCGGGCCGCGCCTGCCGCCGCCCCCGCTGGCCGCCCCGCCGCCGTTCGCCGTCCCCCCGAGCGACGACTGGACCCGGCGCCGGGCCGGGTGGCCGCTGGTGGCGGTCGGCGTGCTGGTCGTCGCCGTCCTCCTCGCCGCCACGGTGTTCGCCCGCGGCGGCGGTGGCGGGCCCGACGACCGGGCCGGGCCGAGCGCGACGGAGCCCGACGGCCCGACCGGCTCGGTCGACCCGGCCGATCCGCCGCCCGCCCCTCCGCCGACCGCGGCGGAGGTCGACGCGGTGGTGGCCGAGATCAGCACCTTCGTCGAGGACGAGCGCGGGCTGGACTTCGCCCAGCCCGTCACCGTCAAGCTCGCGGGCGAGGGCGAGTTCCAGGACCTGCTGCTGGCCGACTTCGAGGAGAGCGTCGAGGACCTGCGCGAGCAGCAGGTGCTGTTCCAGGCCCTGGGGCTGGTCGAGCCCGAGGTCGATCTGGTCGAGTCCATGCGAGCGCTGCTGGACGCCGGTGTCGTCGGGTTCTACGACCCGGAGACCAAGGAGCTCGTCGTCCGGGGGACCGCCCTCACCCCCTACGTCCGCACCACCATCGCCCACGAGTTGACCCACGCGCTCGACGACCAGCACTTCGACCTCGACCGGCCCGAGTACGACGACGCCACCGACGAGGTGGGCTTCGGGTTCGGCGCCATGGTGGAGGGCGACGCACGGCGGGTGGAGGAGGCCTACCTCGAGTCGCTCAGCGACGACGAGCAGGCCCAGGCCAGCGACGAGGAGTTCGAGATCGGCATGGGCATGGACCTCGGCGACATCCCGCTCGTCCTCATCGAGCTGCTCGATGCGCCGTACTCGCTCGGCGAGGTGCTCGTCGACGACGTGGCCACCCGTGGGGGCGAGGAGGCGGTCGGCGCCGCCATCGCCGACCCGCCGCACACCAGCGAGCAGGTCATCGACCCCGACCGCTTCGCGGTCCGCGAGGCCGCCGTCGAGGTGCCCCACCCGGCGGCGGGCGGCGAGCTGGTCACCGAGGGGGTGGCCGGCCAGATGCTGATCGGCGTCGTGCTCGGGAGCGAGCTCGGCCGCAACGACGGCGGCGATGCGGCCGAGGGCTGGGGCGGCGACTGGGCCGTGGTGTGGCAGGACGGCGAGCGATCCTGCGTGACGCTGACCGCCGTCGGCGACGACGCCGGCGAGACCGACGAGATGCGCGAGGCGTTCGACGACTGGGCCGAGGCCCAGGGCGACGCCACGGTCACCGCCAACGGCGACGGGACCTTCACCGTCGAGGCGTGCGCCGCGGCGGCGGCCGGCGGTCAGCCGGGCAGCGCCGCCTGAACCGCCTGGGCGGCCGTGGTGGCGGGGACGGTGCCGGGGATGTTCCAGCCGTCGCCGAGCGCGACGACCCGCGCGCCCGCGAGCAGGGCGTGGGCGATCTCCGACAGGGTGCCGTAGGCGCCGGGCAGGGCGATGACGGCGTCGGCGTCCATCACCACCAGGGCGTTGCGGGTGTCGCCCAGCCC
The DNA here is from genome assembly GCA_035693765.1 of Acidimicrobiales bacterium. GTDB lineage: Bacteria > Actinomycetota > Acidimicrobiia > Acidimicrobiales > VFJN01 > ZC4RG19. The sequence continues at coordinate 2,327 of DASSGC010000798.1, read as the reverse complement.
GGTGGGGACGGCGATGGTGACGTAGGGGTTGGCCTCCGACCGGACGGTGCCGGGCAGGATGCCGACGGTCGTGCCCCCGGCCAGCACTGCGCCGCGGCTGGCGGCCTCGGCGACGCCGCCGCGCCCGCCGGTGACCACGACGCAGCCCTGCTGGGCCAGCAGGCGGCCGGCCTCCTCGGCCAGGGCGAGCACGTCGGGCCCGGCCTCGTAGCCGCCGATCACCGCCACGTGGCGGGCGGGGGTGGCGAGGCCGCCCACCGTCAGGCGCCGGGGACCGCCGCGATGACCGACTGGCAGAAGGCGGCGAGGGCGTCGGCGAGGACGTCGGGGTCGTACGCCGGCGGCGGGATGACCACGCGGTCGACGCCCAGCTCCGCCAGGCGGCCGATCTCGTCGACGGCCTGCTCGCCCCCGCGCGGCACCATGCCGCCGCCCCAGGTCACCTCGATGGTGTCGGGGTCGCGGCCCGCCTCCTCGGCGGCCTTGCGCATCTCGCCGAGCAGGGCGGGCAGGTCGCCCTTGGCAGGGAAGAACCCGTCGCCGATGCGCCCGGCCCGGCGGGCGGCCGCGGCGGAGTGGCCGCCGATCACGATCGGGACCGAGCCCTGCGACGGCCGCGGCTTGCTGATGGCCTGGCGGAAGCTGACCGTCTCGCCGTCGAAGTCGGGCAGGTCCTGGGTCCAGAGGGCCCGCATGGCGGCCACGTACTCCTCGGTGCGGGCGGCGCGGTCGGGCCACGGGGCGTTGAGCACCCGGAACTCCTCCTCCAGCCAGCCGATGCCGACGCCGAGGCTCACCCGGCCGCCGGAGAGCTTGTCGAGCGTGGCGACCTCCTTGGCGGCGACCACCGGGTTGCGCTGGGGGAGGATGAGGATGCCGGTGCCGAGCCGCAGGGTGGTGGTGTGGGCCGCCACCCAGGTGAGCCAGATCAGCGGGTCGGGCATGTCGACGCGGTCGGCGGCGGGCATCTTCCCGCCGGGGGCGTAGGGGTAGATCGAGGCGTACTCCCTGGGCACGATGACGTGCTCCACGGTCCACAGCGAGTCGAACCCGGCCGCCTCGGCGGCCTGCCCCATGACCTGCGCCCCGTCAGCGGTGGCGAAGGGACCGACGTTGGCGAACGCGACTCCGAACTTCATGGGGGCGCACCGTAGCGCGCTGCCTCTTGACCTCCGGCGGCTCGTTCCGCCGCCGGGGGATGACGCCGGGCCGACCGGCCGTCAGCTCGTGCGGACGTCGACCGGCCGGCTGACCTCGTCGAAGAAGTCGTGGCCCTTGTCGTCGACCACCACGAAGGCGGGGAAGTCCTCGACCTCGATGCGCCAGACCGCCTCCATGCCCAGCTCGGGGTACTCGAGCACCTCGACCTTGCGGATGCAGTCCTGCGCCAGCCGGGCGGCGGGCCCGCCGATCGAGCCGAGGTAGAACCCGCCGTGAGCCTTGCAGGCGTCGGTCACCCGGCGGCTCCGGTTGCCCTTGGCCAGCATGACCAGGCTGCCGCCGGCCGCCTGGAACTCGTCGACGTAGGCGTCCATCCGCCCCGCGGTGGTGGGGCCGAAGCTGCCCGACGGCATGCCCGCGGGGGTCTTGGCCGGGCCCGCGTAGTAGACGCAGTGGTCGCGCAGGTAGTCGGGCATGCCGCCGCCGGCGTCGAGCCGCTCCTTGATCTTGGCGTGGGCGATGTCGCGGGCCACCACCATCGGGCCCGACAGCGAGAGCCGGGTCTTCACCGGGTAGCGGCTCAGCTCGGCCCGGACCTCGTCCATCGGGCGCGACAGGTCGATGTGCACCACGCCGTCGCCGAGGGCGGTGTCGTCGACCTCGGGCAGGAAGCGCGCGGGGTCGTGCTCCAGCTGCTCCAGGTACACGCCGTCGTGGGTGATCTTCGCGAGCGCCTGGCGGTCGGCCGAGCACGACACGGCGATGCCGACGGGGCACGAGGCCCCGTGCCGGGGCAGGCGGATCACCCGCACGTCGTGGCAGAAGTACTTGCCGCCGAACTGGGCGCCGATGCCGAACTGCTGCACCTGGGCCAGGATCTCGGCCTCCAGCGCGACGTCGCGGAAGCCGTGGCCCAGCTCGGAGCCGGCGGCGGGCAGCGAGTCGAGGTAGCGGGTCGAGGCGAGCTTCGCCGTCTCGACGGCGAACTCGGCCGAGGTGCCGCCGATCACCACGGCCAGGTGGTACGGCGGGCAGGCGGCGGTGCCCAGCGCCCGGAGCTTCTCGTCCAGGAACCGGGTGAGGCTCTGGGGGTTGAGCAGGGCCTTGGTCTCCTGGAACAGGTAGCTCTTGTTGGCCGATCCCCCGCCCTTGGCCATGAACATCAG
>DASSGC010000797.1:0-6184 GCA_035693765.1 Acidimicrobiales bacterium | reverse complement strand
GGCATCTTCCGGCAGACGCCGCTGCTCGACATCGCCGTCGACGAGTGGGACGCCATGTTCGCGGTCAACGTGCGGTCGATGCTGCTCGCGACCCAGGCGGCCGCGCCCTGGCTCGCGGCCGCGCCGGCGGGCCGGATCGTGAACATGGCGAGCATGGGCGGCAAGGTCGGCGAGCCGGGCCAGGCCCACTACGCCGCGTCGAAGGCCGCGGTCGTCGCCCTCACCCGCGTGGCGGCGATGGAGCTGGGGGCGGACGGCGTGACCGTGAACTGCATCTGCCCCGGCTACGTCGCCACCGACATGGGCGCGTCCGGCCGGACCGCCGCGCAGGTGGCCGCCTGGTCGGCCCGGTCGCCGCTCGGCCGCCTGGGCACGCCCGGCGACGTGGCCCGGATGGTGGTCTTCCTCGCCTCCGACGACGCCGCCTACTGCACGGGCCAGGCGCTCAACGTGAGCGGCGGCATGGTGATGCACTGAAGGCCGAGCGGGTGGGGCGCTCGCCACGGCCTACGCGTGGCGATCTGGCGTGGAAGCACCAGCTCGACAGCTCGGCCGACCGGCGATGCAGCACGGTGACACGTGCCGGCGTGGCCGATCCGCAGGTCCTCCGAGCGCGACCGCCGCCCTGAGGGCCCCCGGAAGATTGACGACAGGTGGGGCTGACGGTGCGTTCACGGATGCGTCACCGGCGGGGAACGGGACGTTCCTACTGTCCTCAACGAAATGTCAACCAGCGCCACCACCGTCGCCGCGTCGCTGCAGTTCGCGGGCGTCGGCATGATCTTCCCCGACGGCACCCATGCCCTCGACGACGTGTCGTTCGCGCTGGGCCGTGGCGACCTCGTGAGCGTGGTCGGCCCGTCGGGCTGCGGGAAGTCGACGCTGCTGCGCATCGCGTCCGGCCTGGCCGAGCCCACCACCGGCCGGGTCGAGGTCGACCGGACCGACCTGGGCTACGTGTTCCAGGACGCCACCCTGCTGCCGTGGCGCTCGGTGCAGGCCAACGTGGAGCTGCTCGCCGAGCTGCACGGCGCGCCCAAGGACGAGCGGCGCCGGCTGGCCGCCGAGGCCATCGCCCTCGTCGGGCTGGAGGGCTTCGAGCGGCACGTGCCCCGCCGGCTGTCGGGCGGCATGCGCATGCGGGTGTCGCTGGCCCGTTCGCTCACCATGAAGCCGGGCGTGTTCCTGTTCGACGAGCCGTTCGGCGCCCTCGACGAGATCACCCGCGAGCGGCTCAACGACGAGCTGCTGCGCCTGTTCCTGGGCGAGCGGTTCGCCGGGCTGTTCATCACCCACTCGGTGAGCGAGGCCGTGTTCCTGTCGACCCGGGTGCTGGTCATGTCGGCCCGGCCGGGACGGATCGTGGCCGACATCGCCGTCCCCTTGGCCTATCCCCGCGCACCCGAGCTGCGGTTCGAGCCGGCGTTCGCCGCGCTCGCCGGCCAGGTGTCGGCCGCCCTGCGGGAGGCGCCGTGACGACCCACACCAGCGATCCGGCCATGGACGGCAGCGGCCCTGGTAGCGGTCTCGGCAGCAGCCCCGGCGGCCGCCCTGCGGGTGGGACCGGCGCGATCGACGGTGCCGGCGACGGCGTCGCCGCGGACGTGGCGGCGGGCGGGACCGGGCCGGACGGCCCCGCCCCCGGCCGCGCCGTCCCCGACGCCGGCGCGGCCTCGGTGTCGGGCGTGGACGTGGACGTGGAGGTGGTCGCGGTGCCCGGCGCCGACGCGGCCCCGGTGCCCGGTGCGGGCGGTCCGGGTGGGGCGTCCCGGCGGTCACGGGCCCGGACGCTGCGCCGCCTCGTGCCGCCCCTCGTGGTCCTCGCGCTGGTGGTGGGGGTCTGGTACGCGTTCAGCTACGTGCTGCTGCGTGAGGACCAGCGGTTCCTCATGCCGCCGCCGCACGAGGTGGTGCGCGTCGGCCTGCTCGACACCGAGAACCTCGCCGAGATCCTCCAGGCGCTGTGGTCGACCACCCAGGTCGCCGTCGTGGGCCTCGTGATCGCCATCGCCCTCGGCGTCAGCCTCGCCGTGGCGATGAGCCAGGCCCGCTGGGTCGAGGACTCCGTCTACCCCTACGCCGTGATCCTCCAGACGATCCCGATCATCGCCCTGGTCCCGCTCATCGGGTTCTGGTTCGAGTTCAACTTCCGCAGCCGGGTCATCGTCTGCGTGCTGATCTCGCTGTTCCCGATCGTGACCAACACGCTGTTCGGGCTGAAGTCGGCCGACCGGGCGCTCCACGACCTCTTCACGCTGCACGGCGCCGGTCGCGGCACCCGCCTGCGCAAGCTGTCGCTGCCCGCCGCCCTGCCCGCGATCTTCACCGGGTTCCGCATCTCCGCCGGGTTGTCGGTCATCGGCGCCATCGTCGGCGACTTCTTCTTCCGCCAGGGCGAGCCGGGCATCGGCCGCCTGCTCGACGTGTACCGCAACCGGTTGGAGTCCGAGGAGCTGTTCACCGCCATCTTCTTCTCGTCGCTCCTCGGCCTCGTCGTCTTCTGGGGGTTCGGCTTCGTCGGCAACCGGGTGCTGCGCTCGTGGCACGACTCCGCGGGCCACGGGGCCTGACCTCGACCTGTCACCCATCAACCAAACCAAGGAGCAAGAACATGCGCGTTCCCGGTGGGCGGAGAGCGCTCGCCCTCGCCGCCGTCGTGCTGGTCGCCGTGGCGGCCACCGCTTGCGGCGGTGACGACGACGAGGACACCGCCACGGAGACCGAGTCAAGCGGCACCACCGGCGGCCCCGACCTCACGGAGGTCTGCCCCGACCCGCTGATCGTGCAGACCGACTGGTTCCCCGAACCGGAGCACGGCGGCCTGTACCAGCTCATCGGCACCGACGGCGAGGCCGACGCCGAGGCCGGCGTCTACACCGGCGAGCTGGCCGGCACGGGCATCGACCTCGAGATCCGGGCCGGCGGCCCGTTCCTCGGGGGCCAGTCGACCAGCGCCCAGATGTACGCCGACCCCGACATCTTCATGGGGTACGTCGCCACCGACGAGCTGATCAAGGACTCGGGCGAGCAGCCGCTGGTGTCGGTGGTCAGCCCGCTCGAGAAGAGCCCGCAGATCCTGATGTGGGACCCCGAGGCGTTCCCCGGCATCGAGACCTTCGCCGACATCGGGGCCACCGGGGCGCCCGTCCTCTACTTCGAGGGCTCGGCCTACATGGACTTCCTGGTGGGCAAGGGCTTCATCAGCAAGGACCAGATCGACGCCTCCTACGACGGCGCCCCGAGCCGGTTCGTCACCGAGGACGTGTTCCAGCAGGGCTTCGCCTCCAACGAGCCGTACAAGTACGAGAACGACATCGAGGAGTGGGGCAAGCCCGTCGACTACCTGCTGATCCACGACGCCGGCTTCGAGATCTACCCGTCGTCGCTGGCGGTGCGCCCCGAGCGCATCGCGGAGGAGGCCGAGTGCCTGGCCGGCGTGGTGCCGCTGATGCAGCAGGCCCAGGTCGACTACATGGCCGACCCGGAGCCGGTCAACGACTTCTTCCTGGGCTACGTCGACGACATGGCCAGCTTCTGGACGCTGTCGGCCGACGGCAACGCCAACGCCGTCGAGGTCATGGCCGAGGAGGGGCTCGTGAGCAACGGGCCCGACGGCGTCATCGGCAACTTCGACATGGCCCGGGTGCAGAAGCTCATCGACGAGACGGTGCCGATCTACCAGGGCATCGGCGTCGACTCCATCAAGGAGGGCCTGACGGCCGAGGACATCGTCGACAACCAGTTCATCGACGAGAGCGTCGGCCTGCCGGCGGGCTGATCCCCGCACGCACCGCCCGAGATCGTGGCCGGGGCCCTGCCGCTGGGGGGCGGGGCCCGGGCCACATGTCGCGGTCACATGCCGCCGTGCGGCGCCGCCCGGGTCGCCGCACCGGGTCGGTGTGATCGCGCTAGGCGCGGGTGCGCCGACCCGGTTCGGGCGGCGGATCGGCGCGGGACCGCCGACCCGGTTCGGGCGACGGACCGCTGCCGCGGGTCAGGCCCGGGGTGCGAAGCGGGCGACCTCGGCCAGCGCGTCGCCCATGGCCGCCACCGCTGCCTCGAAGCGCTGCTTGCCGCGCTCGGCGGTGGCGCCGGTCGGGTCGCCGATCACGCCGCTGGGGCCGAAGTCGTCGGACGTCCAGCCGAACGCGACCTTCCCCCCGAACCGCACGTGCTCGTTGGCCGCCAGGTGCTCGGGGACGTGGCGGGCCGCGGCGGCCATGTCGACCAGGTCGGGCCGCAGGTGCAGCACCAGCGACGTCTCGTCCAGCCCGGCGTGGATGCCCATGCCCAGCTCGTCCGCGGTCGAGGTCCCACCCTGGTCCGGCGGCACCGACGGGTGCAGCAGGAACGTCTGCAGGCCGTGGGCCAGCCGCAGCTCCCGCAGCGCCACCTGGAGCAGCGCCGAGTTGCCGCCGTGCCCGTTGACGAAGGCCAGCTTGGCCGTCGGCAGCAGCGCCACCGACCGGCCCACGTCGTCGAGCACCGACAGCACCGTCGCCGGGCCCAGCCACACGGTGCCCGGGCACCAGGCGTGCTCGTTGGACTTGCCGTAGGCCAGCGGCGGCAGCACCCACAGGTCGAGCTCGTCGCCCCGCTCGGCCACCACCGCGTCGACGATGCTCTCGGCGATCAGCAGGTCGGTGGCGAACGGCAGGTGCGGGCCGTGCTGCTCGACGGCGGCGATGGGCTGGACGACCACCGACGCGGGGGTGAGACGCTCCGCGATCTCGGGGGCCCGCAGCTCGGCCAGGCGGCGACGCATCGGCTCACCGTAGCGACGGGGCGGACCGGGGCCGGGCGAGGAAACCAGGTCTTCACCGGGCCGTGACGTGGGGCGTCGTGCGGGACGCCATCATCCCCGCGTGCTGCGGGTGGCGGGTGCCGAGGTGGTGTGGACGGGGACGCGCGAGCTGCCGGGCGCCGACGTGTGGTGCGCCGGCGGGCGGGTCGTCCCGGCTCCCGGTGCGCGGCCGGGAGGTGCCGCCGGGGCCGGTCCCGGTGTTCCCGGTGGTCCCGGGGTTCCCGGTGCTCCCGGCGACCCGGCCCGCGGCACGGCCGGTGTGGCCGGTGTGACCACCCTCGACGCCGCCGGCTGCGTCGTCACGCCCGGTCTGGTCAACGCCCACCACCATCTGCTGCAGACCGCGTTCCGCACCCTGCCGGGCACCCGCCACGTCCCCATGGCCGAGTGGCTTGCCGTCATGGCCCGCAACTACCGCACGGTGGGCGTCGACGCCGAGCTGGTAGGCGCGGCGGCGGCCGCGGGCCTGGCCGAGGCGCTGCTGTGCGGGGTCACCACCGTCGCCGACCACCACCTCACCTGGCCGGCGGGCGCCGGCGACGGGGTCGAGCTGGCTCGGGCCACCGCGGCGGCGGCCGGCACGGTCGGGGCCCGGCTGGTGTTCGTGCGGGGCACGGCGGGCGACGACCCCGAGGTGGCGGCGGCCTCCGCCGACGCGATCGCCCGCGCCCTGCCGCCCGAGGTGCAGGTGGCGGTCGGCCCGGCGGGCGTCCACGCCGACCGGGAGCCGACCTTCCGCCTGCTGCACGAGGTGGCCGTCCGGCACGGCCTGCGCCGCCGCACCCAGGCCAACGAGGTGGTCGACGTGGCCCGGGCCGGCGAGCTCTACGGGCGGCGGCCGCTCGACCTGCTGGCCGACTGGGGCTGGCTCGACGCCGGCGTGACGCTGGCGCACCTGTGCGCGGTCACCCCGGAGGAGGTGGCCCGGGTGGCGGCCAGCGGTGTCACGGCGACGCACGCCCCCGGCTGCGACCTGCCCATGGGCTGGGGCGTGGCCCCCGCCGGCGACCTGCTCGACCGGGGTGTCGCCGTCGGCCTCGGCACCAGCGGCGGCGGGACCAACGACGCCGGGCACCTGCTGGCCGACGCCCGCCTGGCCATGCAGGTCGCGCCGCTGGCGGGCAGGGGGCTGACCGCCCGCGACGTGCTGGGCATGGCGACGCGCGGCTCGGCCGCCGGCCTGGGCCGTCCCGACCTGGGCTCGCTGGAGCCGGGTGCGGTCGCCGACCTGTGCTGCTGGGACGTCACCGGCGTGGCCGATGCGGGCGTGGCCGATCCCGTGGCCGGCCTGGTGTGGGCGTCGCCCGGCCGCCGCCCCCGCCACGTGGTGGTCGCGGGCCGGGTGGTGGTCCGGGACGGCGAGCTGGTCACCGCCGACGC
>DASSGC010000796.1:0-2845 GCA_035693765.1 Acidimicrobiales bacterium | reverse complement strand
CCTCGCCGATCTGGAGGCCGAGCAGTGCGTGGCCCCGGCGCCCCGCGCGATCGAAGAGAGCCGCGGCGTCGGTGTCGATCCCACCGGACACCATGCCGAGGGCCTGGAACCCGGCGGCCTGGGCCGCGGCAACGCTCGTCGCGACGTCGACGAGGCGCCGGGTGTCCTGCGTCAGCCCGAGCTCCATCGTGCTCGTCACTCGGTGTCGAGCTCGGTGTCGAAGACCCAGCGCCGGGTGGACTCGCCGGGGAGCAGCCGGCCGAAGCGGAGGCCGGCCGCCTTCGGGAAGTACGCCGCTCCCGCCGCCGACAGCCAGCCGATGTGGTCGAAGTGCAGATGCGTGCAGACGATGTCGGTGACATCGCCGGGTTCCAGCCCGAGTGCCTGAAGGGACGCGGGAAGGCGGCCCTGTTCGATGTAGGTCCGGCCGAGCGCGGCGACGATCCGGCGGGCCTCATCGCCCTCGATCCCGGAGGTCGCCATGGCGGCGGCGATCGGGTCGGCCGGGTCGTCGAGGTCGACGACCGGCGAGTGGTGGCCACCGGCGAACGCCTGGCCGGCGCCGGCGTCGACGAGCACGACCCGGTCGCCGGTGCGGATCAGGAACGCCCCGAGCGTGCTCTCCACCAGGCCGTCGGGATGCACCATCCCGCCCTGGTCCCCCCACAGGGGAGAGCGCGCGTCCGGGAACGGTTTCGACGGGCGGAGGCTGCTGCGGATGAGCCCGTCGATGACCGGATCGACATGGATGCGCCCGACCTTCACGGCGCCTCCGGCGGCGCCGTGCCCACGCTCACCACGACGAGCCGGCATCCCCCCGGGCCGCCCCGCATGGCGTGGTCGACACCCGGCATCACGATGAGGTCGCCGGCCGAGACGGGGTGGGCGCCGTCCTGGAGGAGCAGCTCGCCGCCGCCTTCGTGGACGAAGACCAGATCGAGCGCATCCGAGTGGTGGATCGAGGTCGAGGTGGACGGGGGGCCGTCGGGGTCGTACGCCGGGTGCTCGACGACCATCCACCGGAGCATCCCCGGCGCCAGGCGGACGTCGACGGCGTCGCCCAGCGCCGGCGCCCGGGGCGGTGGGCTCTGCGTGGTCGCGAACACCCGGGCGACCTCCACGCCGTGTCCCCCCTCTGCGGGCGGCTTCGGCACCACCTCGACGACGTCGACGATGCACGACCGGCCCTCGGCGTCCACCCCCGTCATGAGTCTGCGCACGTCATCACTCCCCCCGAGAAGCTCCCCCGGTGAGCCTCAGCCCGCGTCCGCCGCTGCCGTCCAGTGCAGGATGCCCACCTCGTCGGTCACCCGCTCGGGCGCCGCGCGTACCCGGAGCCCCTGGTGGATCTCGGCGGTGCCGAGGTACCGGCCCGGGATGAGGATGTCGTCCTGTTCGTCGACCCGGACCAGGGCGACGGTGTAGGGGACGAGCTGCGCGAGGTCTGCGCCGTAGGCCTGGTGGGTGACCACCCAGCTGTAGACCTCGCCGTACCCGCTGGGCTCGACCAGCTCGAGATCGTCGCCATGGCAACCGGAGCACAGCGGTCGGACCGGCCAGGTCCACCGTCCGCAGGCGCGGCAGCGCTGCATCACGAACCGACCATCGGCGAGCGCCTGCCAGTAGGGCGCCGAGTCCCGATCCGGCGTGGGGACGGTGCGGCGCTCCGTCGGCGCCGGCATCACGCGCCCACCAGTACTGCCGCCGAGGAGTACCCGCTCACGTAGCCGAGCTGGCCGGTGACGAGGGCGACGTCGTGGCGTTCGACCTGCCGGTGACCCGCGTCCCCGCGGATCTGCTCGACGGCTTCGTAGATGTGGTTCATGCCGTGGATGTAGCCCTCGGACAGGAGCCCGCCATGCGTGTTGAGCGGCAGCGAACCGCCGGAGCGCTCGAACGCCCCGTCACGGAGCATGCCCGGCACCGTTCCGGGCTCGGCGAAGCCGTAGCCCTCGATCTGCGACAGCACGTTGTACGTGAAGCAGTCGTACAGCTCAGCGAACTCGATGTCGGCGGGCCCGAGCTCTGCAGCGGCGTAGACCCGCTCAGCGATCGGCTTCGCCGGGGACTCGGTGATGTCGGTGTAGCCGTTGTTGACGACGGTGATCCCCCCGCCCCACGCGGCGCCCTGCACGAGCACCGGGCGGTGCGGTAGGTCCCTCGCCCGCTCGGCGCGGGTCAGGACGACGGCGACTGCGCCGTCGGTCTCGAGGCAGCAGTCGAACATCCGGAATGGCTCGACGATCCAGCGGCTGGCCAGGTAGTCGTCCATGGTCATCGGCTTCCGCATCATCGCCCGGTCGTTGTCGAGGGCGTTCGTGCGGCTGAGCACGGCGATGCGGCCGAGGTCCTCGTGGGTGGTGCCGTACTTCAGCATGTGGGCCCGGGCCGCCAGCGCGATCTCCTGCGAAGGCGCCACGACGGCTGCCGACTGCTTGTACTGCATGTCCCACGGCAGCCTGCCGCTGCCGCCGGACGAGCCGTTCATCCGGATGCCGGAACGACCGTTGAGGGCGCGGTAGCACACGACGCAATCGGCGATCCCTGCGGCGAGTGCCATCGTGGCCTGGCCGAGCATGGTGAGCGAGACGCTGCCGCCGTAGAACTGGTCGACGAAGAAGCTCAGGCTCTGCACGCCGAGGGACTGGGCCAGGATGTTGGGCGGGATCGAGTCGTTGGTGCCGTAGGTGCACAGGCCGTCGACGTCGGCGAGCTCGAGCCCGGCATCCTCGACGGCTGCCTTCACCGCCCGCGCGGCGAGCGTGAAGACACCGACGCCCGAGTCCCTGGAGAACTCGGTGCAGCCGATGCCGACGATGGCGACCTTGCCTCGCGGGAAGAGGGA